>NZ_JACSMB010000032.1:0-8208 GCF_018618455.1 Exiguobacterium sp. s142
TGACCCCGGAACAATATCGGGGCCATCTGATCGCCGCATAGAACACGTGGGCTTTTTATTAAACTGTCCATTTTACGGGGCTCAGTTCAGAACGACGTTTGGGGGTTCTTCGACGTAGCCATAAAACATAAAGTCCGATTCCCGTGATCCACAGGAAGTGCATGTAGAGCGAATCAGTCAGCCCGACTCGATACAAATGGACGAGATACACGGCATATAGGAATCCGGCGATGAGCATGATAGTGAAGTAGACGAGCCTCATTCGTGATCGCCTTCGTTCCATCCAGGCAGTTGCTTCGTCACTAAAAAATAAGACGATGTGAACAATGCGCCAATCGCAAGTGCGGTCCATTGCGGGTGAAGCGGTTGTCCAATGAGGGATAGGTAGAGACTATACACCATATAAGCAGCCGAAAGGATGAGGCAGACAAGTACGGTAAGCATGACCTTCATTTCGTCTCGCTCCATTCAAGCTCATTCAAATGTTTCATGAACTGGAAAAACGAGACGATTAAGAAAAAGGCGGGCATAGACCAAATCCAACCACCATAAAACGGACCTTGCCATAGCTCGAGCGAGATCAGGCAAGCGAAACCTAGCGAGATGAGTGAAGCAAGTAGTCGCATAGTAAACCTCCAGAGTGTCGTTTGTCTATAGTACGCATCCAAACGCTAAAAGGTTCCTAAAAAACCATTCCGCGAAAGCGAGATGGTTCATGTGCCACAAAACGTCTGATACGGATACGTTCGCTCTGGTCCCGGCGACACGTAACGCCCGTAATCGGCTTCGTAGTCATACGGCTGACGCAACACGTCAAGCAAGGCGGTTGTCGGACCGAAGTCACCTCGTTCAGCTGCCATGATCGCTGATTCGACGTGATGGTTGCGCGGGATGACGGCCGGGTTGTGTTGGCGCATGAGTCGCGCCACATCTTCGTCCGGGAGAGCTTGTTCAGCGAGTCGTTTGCGCCATGCCGAAAGCCAGGCCTTCCCATCGTCACGCGACGCGAACGGAAGTAACTCCGTTTCTCCTAGCGTGAGCACGCGGAACGTGTTCGTGAAGTCGGCCTCGGTCTCCATCATAAGTCGGAGCAGTTCGTCCGTCAGCGCGTCATCGCCGTCTTTACGGACGTAGAGACCGATCTTATGGGCGAGTCCGGGGAAGTACGCTTGTTTATAAATCTCCGTATAATCGTTCAACAAACGATTGGCGATATCGACGGCAGCTTCCTGCGTGTCGGCGAGCAGCGGCAACAGCGTCTCGGCGAGTCGGGCCAAGTTCCACGACCCGATATACGGCTGGTTCGCGTAGGCGTAACGGCCCTCGCGGTCGATCGAGCTGAAGACGGTGTGCGGATGGTACGAGTCCATGAAGGCGCACGGGCCGTAGTCGAGCCCTTCACCGCTGATGAACGTGTTATCCGTGTTCATGACGCCGTGGATGAAGCCGACGAGTTGCCAGTCGGCGATCAGTTTCGCCTGACGTTCGATGACGCGTCCGAGGAACGCTTCGTAGCGGTCAGGACGACCTTCAAGGTCCGAGTCGTGACGATGGATCGCATAGTCGGCGAGGGCGGTGACGTCATCGATCGACCCGGCCGCGGCCGCGTATTGGAACGTGCCAACGCGGATATGGCTCGAGGCGACACGCGTCAGGACGGCACCGTGCTTCGGCCCTTGACGCATGACCGGTTCACCTGTCTTGACGACGGCAAGTGCCCGGTTCGTCGGGATACCGAGCGCGTACATCGCTTCACTAATCAAATATTCACGTACCATTGGGCCGATAGCGGCACGGCCGTCACCACCGCGCGAGTATTCGGTCGGTCCTGAGCCTTTCAACTGCACGTCGACCCGTTTATCGTTCGCTGTGACGTGTTCCCCTAAGACGAGGGCGCGTCCGTCACCGAGCATCGTGAAGTTGCCGAACTGATGCCCGGCGTATGCTTGCGAGAACGATGTGTCGGTCTGCCGATTACCGGACAGGAGTGCCACGTCTTCTTTCAATGCATCAATATCGAGTCCGAGTGTCTCGGCGAGGGGTTCATTCAATAAGACGAGTTCTGGTTTGTCGACCGGGTTGATCGGCCCACGGTCGTAAAACATGTCACGAAGTTCGACGTATGTCGCTTCAAAGTTCCAACCTGTGTCTTTCATCTGAATTCCTCCTATCTCTGTTCGCTTCGAGTATAGCACAGCCGATTCTCTGCGTAGGTCTTCGTGAATTTTGGTAAGATGGGAGTGAAGTGTTAGAACAGGGGTGGGTTAAAGATGGAGACAAGACAAGACGTATTTGAATGGCTGAACGGACAACTGCGGTTCGGGATCAAGCCTGGATTGAATCGAGTCGAGTGGATGCTCGAGACGTTAAAAATTGACGAATTGCCGTCGATTCACGTGGCCGGGACGAACGGGAAGGGATCGACCGTCGCGTTTTTGCGGGCGATGGCAATCGCTGAAGGGTTGAACGTCGGGACGTTCATCTCGCCGTACATCATCCAGTTCGAGGAGCGGATCATGTTGAACGGCGAACCGATTCACGAGGTTGATCTCGTCCGTATCGCGAACCGTGTCCGTGACCGTGCCGATGAGTCACCGGAGACATTGACCGAGTTTGAACTGCTGACGGTCATGGCGTGGCTGTACTTCCATGAACAGCAACCGGACCTCGTCATTTGGGAAGTCGGTCTCGGGGGCCGGCTCGATTCGACGAACGTGTTGAAGCGACCGCTCGCGACGGTCGTGACATCGATCGGGCACGACCATCAAGGTATACTCGGCGATACGCTCGCAGAGATCGCCATGGAGAAGTTCGGCATCATGAAACGAGGTGTCCCGATGTTCCATAGTTTGGACGATGCGCAGTTGATCACGTTGCTCGAACAACAAGGACGGACGATGAAAGCACCGGTGCATGCCGTCACACCGCTCATCGAGTCGATCGAAGGCGGGGCCGACACAACCGTTACATATGAAGGACTGCCTGCTGCGGCGCTCGGCTTGACGGGTCATCATCAAGCCTACAACGGGGCGTGCGCCGTCGCGGTCGCCCGTCATCTCGGGTGGAAGACCGAGTCGATATTGACAGGGCTTGAGACGGCACAACATCCGGGGCGCTATGAGATCATCTCAAAAGAGCCGCGGATCATTTTAGACGGGGCGCATAATGCGGAAGGCGTAGCGGCACTCTGTGAGCAACTTCGTCTAGAAGAAGATGTCACCGTGCTTGTCGCGACTCTTGCCGATAAGGACCGTGAAGCGATAATCAAATCGTTAGGGACGACCGCGACCGTTTATGAGACGACGTTCGACTTTCCGCGGGCACGGACGAAAGACAGTCTAATCGAGGACGGGGCCCGTTACGTCGAGTGGAAAGATTGGTTGGCGGAATGGGTACGTTCGCCGCGCTCGAAAACACTCGTCGTGACGGGATCGCTTTACTTTATTAGTGAAGTGAGAACGTATTTCCAAAGTTTTCAAAAATGACCTTGCGTTATGGATAAATACGGGGTATGAATGAGTATGAGAACGTATGTCATCATCACTTCATCATCCAAGGAGGAAATGCAGCATGGTCAGTCAACAAAGATTGAAACGACCCGTATCAGCGCTTGTCGCGATCGTCTTTTTAACATCACTCCTTACTACAACTTTTTTTGAAATTTATTCGACCGTATCGGCAAGTACGCCGATTAAACCGGTGATTTTAGAAGTGACGGATATTCCGAAACAAGTGAACGGGAAAGTCGATGGAATTAGTGTGGGAGATGATTTCGACGTTCAAAAAATGTCGATAAAGCAATTCAATGCATTACGTTATGATCTACTTGGGCGTTATGACGCGATCGTATTTTCTCCTTCAGGTGCTGAAAATGGGAAAAAATATAATCCTGAGCAAGTCATATATAACTATCAGAAACCTGTAAGGGATAATGGTACGCCTTATAATGAAGCGGATAATAAATACAAAGCATATATTGAGTCTTTATATGCTACAAAGGAAAAAGATAACGACTTAACTACTTTACGTGTAATTGATTTATCGAGAATGATGAAAGCAGGAATTCCGGTATGGGTACACGAGGATGCTTTCTCAACTCTAACTAATCAGTCTATCGTGAGAAACTTTGAGTCACTCAAAAATGAATCGGATTTAAAAATATTCAACCGAACAGCGGACGCTTCTAACGAAATCAAGCAAGTGTTCCAACAAAGAAAAATGACAAAACTTGAGGAAGTCACAGTCAAACAGAATGGGGAACTTTTAACGAATCAGGTGTCAATCGCCAACGCTGGTAATTTTGCAGTTCGCGGAAAAGCGATTGATTTTTCATATTCGTTGAATTCAACCCCATCTAACGGAGCAACGGTCGAGCTCTATATTGATTTCGACAGTAACGACCGATTCTCTTTAGAAGAAAAAGTTATGACTGTGCCGGCGAAGTTGAGCGATACACTTTCCTATACGATTGATGCACCAAGTTACACAAGCCCACGTTATTGGAAAGTCGTCGTAAAGGATGAATCGAATCAAACATATCATTATCGAACGGGACGGTTTTTATTAAAAGATGAGTTTGCAAAAGCGAAGATTTTACAAGTAACAGTCTCTAAAAATGATGGCAGTAGTTTGTTTCAAACGTTTAATGACAGCTTAGACGAAAATGTAGGTGAAACTAGCAAAAATATGCTGAATGAAAGTGGGCTCTATGATTTTGATTTGGAAATCACAGACCTAAAGAGCTTTGAAAACAAAATAAAAAAAGCAGATAAAAATTCTCCGGACTATGATCCTGCTATTGAAAAATGGTTTTATGAGAAAGACCTAATCATTTTTGGATTCAAAGATTCGTTTGGTCGTTTAGATTATAATGGAAATTTACAGAATTATTCGGAGTATGCTGCTGCAATTCCGAATACGACGAAAGCCCTCCAGGAATTTATTAAACGTGGGCAAGGTGTGATGTTCTCACACGACATGCTCTATCGTTTACCGGGTGAAAATGGTTATAAAGAAGATCCATCAAGCCAGCGCGAATGGGAAACAGCATTTGGGCAAGACTTTGCCATCAAAAATTTAATCAACTTCGGTAAACGAGGCGTATATACAACTACAAAAGTCGAGCAGGTTGCAACTGGGTTATTCACGGAATACCCTTACGCTTTGCCAACTAAGCCGACAAATAATATGGTTTCAGAAACGCATAGTCAATATTTCTCGCTTAACATGGCCAACGAGGATTTGACGGTTTGGTATAACCTTTCGAGTGACAAGCATACGCCCGGAGATGCGGCGCATCATTATTACATGTATACCGTCAATAATCTGACGTATACTGGAGCCGGTCATAAGATGACTTTCCCTCAAACACCAGAAAAACAGATTTTTGTAAACACGATGTTCCGCGCATTCATCGGATCCAACCATGCACCTAAAATTGAGGTGCTTTCTCCACCACTCGAGAATAACGTACGGTCCATCTATGATGTAGAACCTCTTTATTTAGCCTGGAACTCAATCGATTACGATTTTAAAGACCAAAGCTTACAAACCCGGGTCGTCATTGACGGCAAACAGATTTTCCCTAAACCAACTTCATCTAAACCAACCTATCAAAATGTGAAAAATAATGAAGTGCAAAGTCTCTTCCATCAACATGATATCAAGGGAGACGGAACACTTCGTGTAGAGATTGAAACGAAAGATAGCGGTGGGGCTGTGGCCACGGAAAAATTTGATGTGAAGGTGAAACCTTCTAAAGAAGCAGTTCACGTATCGCGAACAGTCTCTCCTACGATTGTGGAGGTTGATCAAAGGGCTACACTGACATACGACGTATCGACAAAAATGCCTGATATTTCTCGACCGAACGAAAACTCATATAAGAAAGAGACTTGGGAAATTCAAGTGAATGAAGTCGTCCCTAAAGGTTATTCTCTATCAGAAACTCAACCAAAAGGATGGTCGATTGATGCTGAGAAGAATATAGTTTCAGCGAAACTTCGTAAAATTGACAATAACCCGATTGAAATTTATGATGCACTCCAAAAGGCTTGGATTCCATTCAAAGGGAATGAAGAGATTCAACTAATAGCCAAAACGATTGGAGACTATGAGTTTACACAAGGGACCTACACGTATAAATTTGTCGGAGACCATGCCTCGAACAATAACGCCAACGGTAAAGATATTGTTCAAGAAGGGGATGGGAAGTTAACTGAACTACGTACCTCGATCACAGAAAAACAAATCAGTTCTATCCAATTGAATGGACCGATTGAACTCGAAGTGGGCGATACTTTTCAGCTTGTCCCAAACATTCAACCGGATTCAGGTAAAAAGTTGAACTTGATTTGGAATAGTTCAGTAAAAGATGTAGCAACCGTCGCGTCAAGTTATGTAGACAACAGCGGGATTTTGACGGGGATTACACCGGGAAGTACGAAAGTGAAAGTAAGTTATACAAAAGGGAATCAAACCATTGTTTCAAATGAAATTGACGTAATCGTTATTGATCCCGTGAAGAACTTTAAAGTGAATTCTCTTGAGCTATTAGTCGGACAAAGTGGTACATTAAAACCGACTGTTGAATCAAAAACGGAAAAATATCAAAACTATGTCTTTGAATTTGTGGAAGGCAACGACTTAGTGACACAACAGTCGGATTCAAAACAAGTTAATGTAGTTGCCAAAAAACCTGGGACGGCAAAAGTGAAAGTATCACTCGTCAATCAACCGATTGGTCGAACGATTGCACCGATTTTGGCAACTGTGAAGATTTCACTTCCAACGATGACGTTGACTCCAAAAACGGACGACCTTTGGGTTTACCAAAAAACGAAGGAAGTGGATGGAGAACTCATCTCAGAAATGGTCAGGGAAAGTGTGACCTTGAATTTGAATCAAAATACGGACAAGCCGCTTCCGATTGTTTGGTCGATTGCAAATCGAGACCCAGCGCTTCAAATCGTTGGCAGTTCAACCTCGGAGCGAGTCGAAGTGCAAGCTATTCAAGGCACATATCCGATTGTAGGACCGATTATCGTCACCGGTGCCTTCCGTGATTTTAGTGATCAATTCGTCAGTTCACAGATTACTGTGAAAGAATATCCACAACGTATTGTCTCTCCGAATATAGAGCTATATGTTGAAAATTCGCCGTTCGTCTACGCACCACAGTTTTACCCTGCGACTTCAACCGTACGTGGCTATGGTATGCGAGTCGTGCAAGGGAATGATGTTGTAGAAGTGATTGACAATACGAAGTTAAAGTTAAAAAGACCAGGACTTGCAAAAGTTCAAGTAGCGACAGAGGATGTTAGTCGTTACTTTGGATCTGGTGAAGGCCCGGAAGTTGTTTACTCTGAATTCTATGTGCGAGTAAAAGAAGGTTCAGATCCTAATCCAGAATCTCCAAATGATGCAGGTGACTATTACTGATGACTTCGAAGAAACAGAAATGGATTGGTGTAGGAGTTACAGTGATGCTTTTAAGCATCACTGTAACGTTCGTTTATATTCATCTTCAAAAACAAGCGTTAGAAGAAGCGATTGTATCATTTGATCAGCAGCAAGTAGAACAGATTCTCGACAGACCATTCATCGAAGCGGAAGAGCAGTGGATGGATCTTGCTTACTATTACCACAATACCGCTTCTGTCATTTCCTTGTATGAAGCAGGTCTACCATTAGAATCTGAAGAATGGATTAAAATAGCTGACACGTCTTCTGTAGATGAGTTTCAAAAGATGATTGAGTTAGGTGCGCCTCTCGATGTGAAACAGAACGATCGTTTATTGATCGAGGGTTTATATGGAATGAATGATGACCCCGAAAAGTGGCTAATTGCACACGAACAATTGCCTTATTCTTATTGGGTCAAATATCCACAGTTGCTACAGATAATGGTGACAGAAGGAAATACGAACGCATTTGAAGACATGATTCGTCGGATGAAGCCAGAAGACATTCCATATGACGAAGTTGTTCCATTGATTTTGCGTGCGTATCAACCTCAAATGTTAACGGTTCTGCGTGAAAAGGGCTATACGTTAACCACTCAAGACATCGCATATGCAAAAGAATTGAACGTACAAATTAAATAAGCGAGAGGCCGCGGTGAACTGCACCCTGTCAAGTAGACAGTCGAAATAATAAAAATCGTTTAGACGGCTTCAGCCCTGAATTCTAATGGGCTGAGGCCGTTTA
>NZ_JACSMB010000033.1:0-7109 GCF_018618455.1 Exiguobacterium sp. s142
TCCTCACGTGCTTTCTCTTGCCGTTCACTCTCTGCCCGCTGTCGTGCCCGTTCTTCTTGAATTGACTTAACTACGTCTTCGTCGCTGACGTATTTTGATTTTTGTTTCTCGTACACTGAGAACCCTGTAGACATGGGGACAATGCCACGTTCCATACGGATTTTATCTACCTCAATCCCAATATTAACCCGTACTGGCAGTGGTAGCTTGTTCACCTCTGCAATTGCTTCGACGTCGCCATGTGCGACCGCTGTTATAAATTCCTCGTTAAATGCCATTTCAATTCCCCTTTTCCTTGTTGTGATCGGTCACACTCGGTAACCTCGTCTTTCTTTGTTACTCACTAGTTGCCGAGTAGCCACAATATCAGCATTACTCACTGCTAACCGCTTCAGAACGTTCCGTACCTTGTCTTCGTAGTACGGTGTCAACTTCTTGTTTCCATTCTCCAATGCACTTAGCGTCGTATGCGTGATTTCCATCATGTCAGCGAACTCACGTTGCGTTTTATTCCGTAAAATCCGTAGTACAGCGATTTGTCGATAATCAATCGGCTGACGATACGGCAAATTCTTTTCTTCCACTTCTTCACCCCCACACGATAGTTAAAGATACAAATAGCAAAAGGACGCCCAATGGACGCCCTTTCTAGGTTCTCGAATTAGGTTGGGTCAAAATCATTTCGACCTTCCCACCCTTTTGTGTACGGTGAAGCCCCACTTTACAGGTGGGTTGTTTAAAAAGTTAAAGTAATCCACGATCCTTCAGCACTAGCCTAACAATCTCGTTTACTAGATCCGACTTGTTCCCGTGCTTCACTCCGTCAATCACTTCAATAATGTCTTTGTCGAAATAGAAGCCACGATAAACACGATCTTTCTTACCAGCCTCGTTTTTACCTAGTAACACGTCGATTTTGTCGATGTCGCTTTTAGAGACGTTCGTAAACATCGTTTTTTCTTCATCGGAACTAGCAACAACCTTTTCTATCACTGGCTTTGCACTAGCATTATTACTAGCATTATTGTTGTTAGTAGCTTTCACTACGTTATTACTAGCTTTTGTATTGCTTTCAGAACGTATAAAGTCATGGATCGGGCGGTCAAGGTTGGCTTCGTCACCTTCAAAGTGCCACCCGTGGCGGTTTACATACACCGCACCCGCTTCCTTTAATGCTTTCCTAACTCTTCGATCACCTACACCTATTCTAGGCTTTGCGATACTTTCAACCGTTACGTGCGGTTCGTTTAGTAGTGCTATCAAATCACGAACTAACATTTTGACACCTTCTTTCAATTTGATTTTTAGCCACTAGCATTATACTAGCTAATTTCTACATTTTGACCGTCGTCACCTTCAATTGAACGAAACTCGCTAGAAAGATGATTCGTATAGCTGAGTCCACCACTTTGCAATTATCGGGGACTATTACCAGCCAAAAACGGCTTAATACCAATGGTCAAAGGTAACACCATCGGTACGTTGATTAACCCTCGTTCTCAATGGCTTTGTACCGCCATTCTCACGATTTAATAATCCCTCCATATGGTGACTATCAAATTAGGGCACGGATCTACTTAGCTTTGCTGATACTCGTTCAGGTAGGTAGGACAAATCCATTCCTAATTGTGTCTTAAATGTGAACGCCAAAAACGGCTTTGTTAAGCCATTTAGATGGTTGTCGTGAAAATGAATTGTGAACGTTTTTTCAGCGACCTGTATAGCACCCCTTCGCCATGCCTTTTAAGTAAAGAGATAAAGAGATTAAAAGATAACAGCTTCGCTGTAATTTACTACGTAAATTAAACTAACTAAAAAGACACTAACACTAGAGATAAAAAAATAAGATTAGATTCTTTGGAATATGGTCGAAGATCTGAAAGATCGAGACAAGGCGTAAGCCTTTGTTTCTTATCTCTTATCTTTTCCTACTAGTTGAATGGCTTTTTATATTTCCTTTTCCCTGCCCCTCAGACCGTCACCACTACGGTTCTGTGGGGCTTCTTTTTTTGCCCTTTTTCGGTTCGGCAACGTACACTTACTGTAGCTAAATAAAAGGGGATCTGATTATGTGGGAAATCGTTAGTGATTGGAATTGGGAACTTATCATAGCTTTAGGGGCACTAGCTTTAAGTGGGTACACATTCTATGTTCAGAACGTAAAAGCAGAACTTGCGATTTATCCATCTGAAGAAGATGACATTCTTTACGTAATAGTAGAAAATGCGGGGAAGTCATCAGTCAAAGACTACACGCTTCAAGTAGTAGGAATGAAAAATGTTGATCGTTTTTCAGAAGGGATTTTAACTGGAATGAAGTTAACTCAAAGACAAGCAAGTTTTAGCCTTGCACCAAACAGAACAACTACATTTCCTATCGCCAATAAAATTGGATACGTTTTTGATGGCAATTTTCCAATCGTTACTTTCAACGTATACAATGCTAAAGGACGGAAAGTTGACACTTTTACTTGCGATTTTAATATGTACCATAATCAACTATCGTAATGAGAAAGTATAAATGAATAAAATGTAAAAACGGAAAACCCTCAATAACATTTTTAATCATTGAGGGTTTTTGATATTTGGCTGGTAAATCTAATCCGACGAAGAATAGATAAGTTCAAATGCGAATTAGTATATTCTATATTCAACTTCACACTCGACTTAATATTATCAATCTCATATCTTATAGCTTCGACCCTTTCTTTAGCTGGTTCAGTATCCATCAGTCTGAATTTCTCATAATCTTCTAGAAGTCTTTCGATGTTTAGCCCGTCCAAAAAAGCGTACTGACCTGAATATTCTCTAACAGCAAGAAAAGCCATTTCTAAACCTTGAGGGATTTTTTTACCTTCCGCAACATACATCTCTATGGATTCTAGGATATTCTGAATCCCTATATACGGTTCTAATTTATACGAATCATATAATTTTAGAACCACAAAGAGGAAAATCTGATAAACAGTAAATAGATCAATGAACTCCTTTAAAATCCCCTCTCTTTTATAACCTAGAGACTCACCAAAGAAATGTAAAAAAATCTGAAATAACATAAAAACAATAGCTATTTCCATTAAGTAAATCGAAAGTTCAAAACTAAATCTTAACTTGAATCTATTGTGAAAAGAATCATAACGTTTACCTACACGATTAAGAGAAAAGGCAATAACAAAAAAACCTAAAAATGCTACAAAGGACATTAACATGAAAAACCACCTTTCCAATCTTCTTCTCTCCACTAACGCACTCAGCTACGGCTTTTAAGCCTTCGCTTCGCTTGTTTGGGAACTGCTTCAGCAGAAACTAGACTACGCTACGCTAAGTTTTGCTTCATCGTTCCACACGCTAATTTGCTTCTCTTCTCTGATCTATACGTTTTTGCTTCTATTTTTGGTTCGTTCTTAAAGTCATTTTCTTTGTTTTTCTAACGAAAAACTGTTGACCCAGCGACGCAACCAACATCTTCTTGAGAGAGGGAGTGCAACGGCTGGGGCAGAAAATGCCTTCCTTACCGCCCGAAAAGTCAAAATATCGGGGGCAAAGAAGAAAGGCATTTCTGTGTAACGGTTCTTCCGTCGGTCGGTCGTGTATCCGTATGTAACAGCCCAATCAATGCTAGGCTTTCGCCCTGACCATACTACTCACTCAGATAAGCCCTCGTGGTTTCAACGCCCCTTACACTCATGTGTAATTAGTCTTTATAGTTGTCCCCCCTAGCTTTTTGCTAGAGAGTCCTTAACGACTGGTGAACGACATTCAGCGGTTTACTCATGTATAGTCCTTCGATTCCGTGGAATCCTTATCTTTCCTCATTCAGCACTTAGGTAGCTTCCACCCTCGCTATGCCCCGATTGGGAGAGACATAGCGATAAGAGACAACTACCGCCCTCGTATCGTTTACGAAGATCGGCAGTCCGCTGGTTACGGCACTACCCTTAGCGTCCCTATGTACGCTTGCATGAAGCCCAGCTGACTTCTTTCAGTTTTTTAGAAGGTTTTTCAGGCATTCCTTCGTTATGAAGTTTTTAAATATGTAAGGCAACAAAAAAAGACGCCACCCGTTAGCAAATTTCGTGAAATCCGCTATTGAGTGACGTCTTTTCTATACCAAATACCTTGAAGTTACATAGGTAAATTAGTATGATAGATTCATCTAAGTTAGCTGGTACGGGTTTGTACCACTAACCTTCAATAGCAATGTCACTACACATTGCTATACAAATCCGTCACTTCTATGATCTCTATTGCGTTTGGCGACGCTTTAGAGGGAGAAGTGGCGTTTTTGTTTCGTCCGTATTTTGTTACTGCTATTCTACCGCTACTAAAGTTTGCTGACAATACTTATCTGAAAATTGGGAATGGCTTTCATTGGCATAGTATCGCCATACCTAGTGATTTACGTTATAGCGTAACGAATTATTTTCTTCAGCAGGGAAGTTAGACAGATCCGTTAGGGTCGAGTGCTGAATGAAATAGTTCTTTTTTGTGCAGTGTTATTGCTTGCACACTACTTTTAGACACCGAACCTCAAAACATTTCATTCCACAAACCGCTACACAGGCGTGTTTTAAAGCCTCTAGAAGCCCGTATAAGACGTTCTGTTATGCGTGCGTAGAAAGGCCTTGCACAAGCCCGTACAAGCCCCTGTAAGCCCTTCTAAGTGTCGTTACATAGAAACTATTTAGACAAAACGAAAGAGGCTGTCACAGCCCCTCTCTAAGCCCCTTAGCCTCTTCGTATTCTCGCACTTTTTTGTAGAATGTTGGTTTCTTCATGTTCACAGCATCCATGAACTCTACGCCCTTGATTTCTCCATCTTTCCAACGCTTGTACAGCGTGTCCCATTCTTTCGGCAGTTCGATAGCTGGTCTACCCAAATGCTTACCGTTCTTCTTAGCTACTTCGATCCCTTCACGCTGTCGCTGTTTAATCATTTCACGTTCTTGTTGTGCCAGCGTAGTGTACACCTCTAGAAGAATACTATTGACCATATCCATAATATTATCGTTACCTTCAACCGAATCCCTCATAGTAGTTGGCATATCAATGATCTTTAATCGTATCTTGTTTGTTTTAAAGTATTGAAGATACTCTTTGATCTGTTCTTTGTTACGTCCTAGACGGTCAATGGATTTGATGTACAACGTATCACCGCTACGCAGGACTTTAAGAAGGTTTTGAAACCCTTCACGTTCCATGTCTTTACCGCTAGCCTTATCGCTGTAAATATGGTCATCAAACGGTACATAATCTTTCAAAGCGTCATATTGACGGTCTAAGTTCTGAGATTTTGACGACACACGCATATATCCGAAGTCCATAAAGTAGTTCCCCTTTTCGATTTAACTTGTTGATTTAAATATAAAGCAAACGTATATAAAGGTCAAATACTTTTTATACGTTTATGAAGTTCAATTAACCGATTAAATAAACGTATATTAAACACCTTTATAGACGGTATCAAAAGGTACACCTTCTTGTACTATATGTACGACGTTGCTAGAACACATAATTGGTTCTAGGGGGATTTATTTTCCTTTCAGTAGCAGTAGGATACTACGAAACTACTAATGAAAGGGGAGGATTTCTTATGAGAAACAAACAATTCTTTAAGAAATTCGTGAAAGTGGCTAAGGTTCTAATCTCAGGATTAGCAGTATTAGTCGGATTTCTTCACGATTTCTTAGGTGCGGTATATTACGCACTGAAAATCTTCGGGTAAGAGAAGGGGGCTGTATGCCCCTTACATAGACATGATATGCAACCAATCATAAGTGAACACAACTGAGTGTCAACGAAGAAGGACGAGGCAAAGCGGGCTGAGACACTATCAAAAGCCACTGTCACAAGTAGTGGTCAGAAGCACGGCACAAAGAGACGCATGAACAGCGAGAGAAAGAGAACAAGAACGAAGAAGCGAATGACGAAGGAACGATGAAGAAGAGAAGAACGAAGTGAAAGAAGGAAAGAGAATAACGAACAGATCAGCACGACCATACGTGTATGGCTAGGGTCTATTAGACATAATTCGACATTGAAGATCGAGTAACCATGAAGGGGGTACATGGGGGGATAGGGGGGTCTGTAGGGGGTCGGTCAGCTAGTTACAAGATATACACTATATTTTTAGAACCTTTTTGTCACAAACCGCACCACACCAACGTTTCCAACCACAAAACATCCCTGTCAGTTGCAGCGAGTTTTGTTTCAACAGGTACTTACCTTACTCGTCGCACTACAGAAGGGGTGGTTAAGGTTTCTTGCTAATCTATTAGCTGAATCTCGATAAAAAATTTTACGGCAGGATTTTTAAAACAAAAAAAAGAGGGTTAACCCACTCAATTAGAGTGAATCAACCCCTATTTTTTATTACTTCTCGCTACTCGCTTACGGGCATTAGTATTCGTGCTGGCATAGCGTTCATCACACAAATGGTGTCTACCTTCAGCAGTACCAATCATGTATGACGTTCGATTGTAGAAGGTTACGCCACAACGCTTACAAGCAAAGACAGCTGTAGCACGGAGGTTCACGTATCGACTGACCATTGTTACGTCATCCTTGTACGTTTCATTCAACAGTTTCTTGTAAGCTGATTCTGTCATCTCTTTCATGTCAGAACCTCAACACGACGTCTAAGCACTGGTCGTCGCCCTCTACAATGATTTCGTAACGAATATAGTCGCCCCATTTCGGAAAGATAATTCCGTGGTGTTCGTCAATGATGGCAAACGTCCCAACTTCATAGAAGATAGAACCGTCTGTACTCCACTCGAATTTAACGTACAGTTTGGTGTCCTCTTTCCAACCCGCTTCTACATCGACACGCAAGTTGACTAATGAATTTAGCATTTTGAACGGTTGGCTGATTCGATTAGCAGTAACCGCTAGTTCGTGTTTCTCGTCTCGTACATCTCTCATGTGGTGAAATCGGTAATCTAGCATGAAGTCACCACCTTAGTACGTCAGCCCAGCACGGGCACGTTTCACTTTGTATTCAATAACCTTACGCATATGTTCCTCACGTGCTTTCTCTTGCCGTTCACTCTCTGCCCGCTGTCGTGCCCGTTCTTCTTGAATTGACTTAACTACGTCTTCGTCGCTGAC
>NZ_JACSMB010000034.1:0-6401 GCF_018618455.1 Exiguobacterium sp. s142
TGTGTCGTAACTTCATTCTACACGAGGCCATCGCTATGGGCTTTTTTGCGTTCACGTTCAGGTGTTGCACTTAATTTTATAATTCATCAGGAAGAAAAAAATGGCGAAGAAAAATAAAAAGAAAACTCCATCTTCTTTAGAAATCGTAAAAAAGAAGTATTCCAGCTTTTACGTCGCTGGTGGAGCAAAATGGGATTCTAAAATCCTAGACACCATTTTCCTTGTCGCTTCTCCGCGAGAAGGAATTCGTTTTGTCAAAGAGATGCAAGGAAGAGTGATCGAGATTGAACGAATGGGATGGAATGAGTTACCTGAAGAATTAGAAGCGGACCAAATGTTCACGGAGAGAAAATACTTACATAACGACCTTTTTTATTTGTCCGTTCAAAACAGTACTGAAGATGGTCGGGCTATCGTTGATTTGATCGAAAAGAATCGACGTATCATCTTGTTGGCTAGACCGTGGTACAGAAAGGTTTACGGCTATCGAAGCAAATCGACTGCTAAATCCGTTGTGGCTTCAACCGTCTATGCTTTTATGATGACGATGGTTCTCGTAAGTTGCGTTGGTGATGAGGAAGAACTAGAACCTGTAGCTTCTACAGATACTACAGAAGTGAATCAATTGGTTGAAACCGTCGATGAACCGCCTGCTGAAGAAGAAGTTGTAGAAGAAGTTGTAGAAGAACCTGAAGTATTATCTACTGCTTTAGGTGATGTTGAAGTTAAGCCGCTAATGAATGGTGCTGACACTGAAGAAATAGGTAAGTATGCTTTCATTTCGACTACCAGAGATAAAATCACTTCAGATAATTTAATCAAATTCTTTGGAGAAGATACGTCTAAGTTAGATGAAACGAACTTTCTTTTAGTTGATTTACAAGACGGTACGGCACTTCATGCGGTTGGTGGGATGCCTATGTTCACTTACGGAAGTTATGATTCAGGAGAAGACGGCCTGTCTTCACAATGGGAAAACATTTATGTGGATTCGGAACTAGGGACGGTAACAGGGGAGCTTTATAGCGATGTAGATGCAAGTAACGCTATGTTCACTACTGTAGAAGAACCTGAAGTAGTTGAAGCAGAGGAACCGGTTGAAATTATTGAAGAACCGCAGTCTGAATACTTTGAGAACTGTACAGATTTAAGGACAGCCTATCCAGCGGGCGTAGACTCTAGCCATCCCGCATATCAATCAAAAATGGATCGTGATAAGGACGGATATGCTTGCGAACAGTAAGATCACGTACTCTGTCCAAGATTACCCACTATTTTAGTCTGAATCGAGAAGAATAGTCATTGAAACGTTTAGTTGGATTCATTATTATCACACAGACGATTATATTTGGCCTTTTAATCTATGAACTTCATTACCTAGCGAACTCTATCTTACAAGCCGCTGCATTTGCTACTACTCGTGAAGTTACTATATCTTGGAACGACAATCTTTCACTCAGCTTTCTCGTCCCTCTTTTTGCTCTCTTAATTTTAGGCTCCTATCTCATCTTTTCGAAAAATGAAAATAAATCACTTAAATGACCACAAAAGAGGCTGGGACATAACTAGCCGGTTTTAAATCTTTTCAATAAAAAGAGGGGTCCGGTCACCGATTTCCGGTGGCCGGACCCCTTCTTTGCACTTCCGCCGATGCCTATGGCGATGAGCTTCCGTAGGTTCACCGCCATGAGGGCGAAGCCGAGCTCGCGTTTCACGCGCTGTTTTCCCCTGACGGAGAAGCGGGTGAAACCTAAATTGGCCTTCAGATATCCAAAAACTGGTTCCACGTCCGTCTTGCGTCGGGCGTAGAGGGCACCGGTTTTCTCATCCGAAAGCAGCGTTCTCGTCATATATTTTTGTTCCTCCCAGGTCTCGTTCACGCCGACCCGGCGGTGATTCCCTGCCTCGGCCTTCGTGCACAGGTCGCGGAGCGGACAGCCGCCGCAGTCGTTGCTCCGATACATCCGGAACTCGCGGGTGAACCCGTCCCTGTCGGTCGTCCGGGATTCGTGGCTGAACGGGAGCCGCCTCCCGTCCGGACAGGTGAACGCATCGGACTCCTCGTCGTACGCCCAGTTCACGATGTTGAACGGGTTCTCGCGCCATTTTTTCTTCCGTTCCTTCCGGTACATCGTGTACGGGATCAAGGGCACGCGCCCCCGGCGCTCGAGGATGTCCGTATAGTTCGGTTGGCTCCCATATCCCGCATCGGCGACGATGTAGGCAGGTAACTCGAGGAACGTTTCGACCTCGTCGAGGAACGGGGTCAACGTCCTCATGTCGGTCGGGTTCGGATAGACGTCATAGGCGAGCGTGTACTGACCTTCGGTTGCGATCTGCACGTTGTAGCCAGGCTTCAGTTGGCCGTTCTTCATATGATCCTCTTTCATCCGCATGAACGTCGCGTCACGGTCGGTCTTCGAGTAACTGTTCCGTGTACCGAAGATGGCCATGTGTTCCTCGTACCGACGTTTCCGGGCTGCGAAGTCGGCGGCCTGCTTGCGGAGGAGGCGGGGTTCCTTGCGTTTCGCGCGCAGTCTTTTCCGTTCCTCGACGTCGGCCGTCGAGGCGATTTCCTCGTTGAGGGACTCGATCGCTTCTTCGAGTCGCGCCGCGACCTCTTCGAGTTCATGGACCGAGAGCGCGTCCGGGCTCTCCCGTTCGATTTCGGGGATGACCTGGTCGGCCATCAGCTCGTCGTACAGCTGGTTCGACTTCTCGACGAGCGCGGCGCTGTATTTCTCGACGGCCTTGCGCCAGACGAAGGTATAGCGGTTGGCGTTCGCCTCGATCTTCGTGCCGTCGATGAAGATCGCCTCCTCGTCGATCTCGCCGGTCTCGACGAGATGACATCTGAAGGTGACGAACGCCGCCTTCAGGATCGGGGACACGGCCGGGTGGACGCGGAAACGGTTGATCGTCCGATAACTCGGCTCGTGGCCCTGGGCGAGCCACATCATCCGCAGGCTGTCCTTTAGAAGGCCTTCGATCTTTCGGCCTGAGAATACGGACTGTGTGTAGGCGCAGAGGATGATCTTCATCATCATGCGCGGATGGTAGGCCGGGCAGCCCGTCGTTCGCCAGAACGGCTCGAAGGCCTCGTCCGGGATCTGTTCGACGAGGTCGTGGACCGCGAAGGCGATATCGTTTTCCTGAAGACGGACTTCTAAATCTAGGGGCAAAACCAATTGGTTCATGGTATACTCTTTGTACATAGGGGCACCTCCAAAGTTATGGTTTCGTCACTTTAACTTTATCAGAGGTCGCCCCTATCTGTTTAGTCCGAAATGCGTGCACGAACCCATAAAAATGACAAGAGGCCACCGGAGCGAACAAGTCGCTCCCGGTGGCCTCTTTCTTATAAATCTACTGGGTTATGTCCCAGCCTCTTACTTATTCATTAATCTCTTCCATGACCGTATCAAATAAAGTCTACTTTTCAAATATTCCTCATTACAGAGAAAAGATTGAGTGGAGTCTAAACAAAAACACCATTCGGCCGAATGATGTACCTCGCGTGTCACTAGACGTGCCCACGCCCTTGCTTTTGACGTTGTTCTTACGCTCCGTGCCTCCCGTCAGAAAGGGCCAGGAACATAGAGATGCGGCGATGAGCCAGCAGCTCTTGTTATCGGGCCGTCAGGGAGGCAGCGGTGCGATGAGCGACTTCGCCACAAGGCGTTAGACGCTCACGCATGAGCCCGAATCACCATTCCGTCTCCCATGCTCCGTCTTCAGACACGCCCCAATCCTCGAATCGATACTTAATGAGCCAATGGACATGCATCACCTCATATTCGAATACACCCTTAGATAGCTCTGAGACGACGAAGCTGACGTCTCCATCCGCCACCACCCAGGTCCCATATAGATACACTATCTTGATTGGATGCTCTTCTGCATCCAGATAGATCACCACGCGGAAGTAAGGCGAGTTCCGTCCTTCATCGAACCGGACGACCTTCTCGACGCAATGTTCCCTGTCGACGACACGTATCCACTCGGGATGTTCCATCAGTTCCGAGAACACGGTCCGGACGAACGGATCCAATCCCCCGAACGCATAGTCATCAAGCTGCCCCTCGTCCATCACGTCTCACCCCTTCTGGTTCTTTATAGAACGATTCCCCGTCCAGAGCCAGTTCAGTCCTTGTTCATGAACCTACATAAATGAAGACTTTTAAAAAATGTATACACATATACATGTATACAATCATTCCTTTTTCTTATGTACGACGATTCCGTCGAATCATATTGGTATTGAAAAAGACGGTGAGGTGGGTCAAGCGTTCTCCTTCCTTCACATCACAAAGAAGGTCCATGCTCACAAGTTTTAAGTCGTCAAAATCTTCTTGAAGTCGGTCAGGAAGGCGTCGAAGCAACACCTCCGTCATCTCGTCCATCGTCTGTTGGTCTAGTTGAAAATTATCCATCTGAATCATCCTCTCCGTTTGATAGCCCAATGATATCTCGCATCCAAGCAGGCAACATCTCGGCTTATTTCACGTAAGCCCTGGTGTTGTTTCAAACAAGCCCTAGGGCTTGTTTAGAAAACATGGTCATTTTCCATAAACAAACCGTGTTTTCACTTCTGCCATTTCATCAAACAATCTTCTTACGAGACAGACCAAAATAACGTCCAATCTTCACACACGAACCATCTCGTTTTCGTCATACGAAAACGACCCTTTTCCGGATCCCGCTCTATGGATCCAGGCGAGAGCAACGCGAGTCGCCCATCCCGTCAAAGAAAAACGTACGTTTTTCGTCCTTCGTTTTTCGTCCTTGCCCTTCCCGGACGGACCGGGACCGGTCCCCCGGCCCCACTCCATTCCGTTCAACCCATGTACCCTCGCTGTTTCATGCTGACGTATGACTCGTCCGCACCGAGGATGAGATGGTCGAGCACCGGGATGCCGATGAGGTCGCCTGCTTCATGTAACCGTTCAGAGACGAGGATGTCCTCCCGGCTCGGTGTCGGGTCCCCGCTCGGATGCTGATGACAGACGATGAGACACGAGGCGTTGTTCAGGATGGCGCATTTGAAGACCTCTCTCGGGTGGACGACGCTCGAGTTGACACTCCCAACGTGCGCCCGGTGGACGCCGATGACCCGGTTCTTCGTGTTCAGCATGATGACGAGGAACACCTCACGGTCATCGTCCCCGATGAACGATGACCCGATTTGTCGGGCGCTGTCCGGCGAATGGATGATGGCGTGCTCGAGGGCGACCATTTCCTCGCGAACCTCTTGCTTGATACGGATGACCTCGATGATAGCGGATAGTTCCATGTTGGTTTGTCCCCTTTCGGATAAGCTGACCTCAGAACGAACACCGTTGTGCGTCCTGTTGACGGGAACGCAGCGAGCGTCGGGAGACGGTGCAAGGGCGACCGCAGGGAGAGCCTCAAAAAAATGCGTAGAGCAAACGGAGGTCCTGGCTTCCGTAGCCAACGAGCGAAAAGCCTTGCTTTGAGCCTAAAGCGAAGGAAGACGGGCCGGAGGGCGCGTCATTTTTTTGACGTCCCTTGCACCGACGACCAGCGAACTAGAGTACGGAAACAGGACGCACGGATCAACAATCACGAAAAAGACTATTCAAACGAGACAAATCGGGTATAAAATAAGAACAAATGTTCTCTTTATAAAAAAGGAGTGATTGTGATGACGATGTATCGCGATCGGGGTGAGCTGAAATGGATCCCATTCCTCATGCCCGAGCACAAGGCGTTATTGACGAAGTATTATAAAGAAATCCAAAAGATTGAGATGCCCGATATCAACGAACAGGTCCTATCGGTCTATGAGAATGTGCTGAATGACGCAATCTTCAGCGGGGATATAGTCGAGGTAAGGTATGTAGAGGAGCGGGAGATGAAACGATTCAAGGGGTTCGTGCACCGGACGAACTACATGGAGCGGACCGTCGAACTGGCCAATCAGCGGGACGGAATCATCGATGTGCCGTTCGAGGCGATCATTCACGTAGAGCAGGCGATCGACTAACGCCCTGGCGATTGTTCGAAGTCTGCGTCACGAAACGAAGTTTCGCTACTTTTTAAAAATTTAACTTATTGATGTAAATAATTTTAAGTCCTTACACTTTTACTTTCAAAATATATAAGTATTTAAATGTCTTTTCTAAAATTTATATTTAATTTTACAATTCCACTAAAACATTTATAATGGTATATAGTTGAAAATAGGAGGCAAAAAAATGAAAGGATATTCAGAACCGGCAAAGTCATCAAATTATTTTACTGAAAGTGGAATGATGATTTTTCTATTTACTATTATTACTTATTATTTTGTAGGATGAATTATAAAATTAAGTGCAACACCTGAACGTGAACGCAAAAAAGCCCATAGCGATGGCCTCGTGTAGAATGAAGTTACGACA
>NZ_JACSMB010000035.1:0-6394 GCF_018618455.1 Exiguobacterium sp. s142
TCGGTCAGAACAAACTGTGGCTGATGAAGTGAGCAATAGTGAGCATTATTAAGCGAACGAAATTGTACATAAAGACGTTGACATTTATAGTCGTGCGCCGTCTTCTCGAACCGGTTCGGCTCCGGTAGCCCGCCCCAGACCGGATAGTTGTCGAACGAGACGTAGTCGAGGTCTTGGGCCATCTGTTGCTGGTTGATCGCCATGTCGCTATAGACGAGATTGTGCGTGATGAACGCATCGTCATGGATGAGCGGACGGAGCGTATCGACTTGGAGCTTGTTGAACGAACGGTACGCGTCCGAGCAGAAGCGATCGAAGTCGACGAGGAGCGACGGATTGTGCTCTTGGAACACGGTGCGAGGGACCGGAATCTGGCTCCATGCCGAGTATGTATGGCTCCAGAAGACGGTCCCCCAGGCCGCGTTCAACGCGTCGAGCGTCTCGTAGCGGTCTTGTAGCCATGCTCGGAACGCGATTTGGTCGACGTCGCCGTACGAGCGGTCCGATTTCTCGTGGCCGTACTCGTTGTCGGTCTGCCAGCCGATGACGCGCGGATGCTTGCCGTAGCGCTCGGCCATCTTGCGGGTGATGCGCTCGCAGTACTCGCGGTACACCGGGCTGTTGACCGTGTAGTGGCGTCTCGCCCCGAAACTGATGCGGACCCCGTCGGCCGTCACCGGCAAGATGTCCGGATATTTCTCGATCAGCCAGGCGGGCGGTGTCGCCGTCGGCGTGCCGAGGATGATGTCGAAGTCTTGACCGAACTTGGCGACGACCTCGTCCCAAAACGCGAAGTCGAACTCGCCGTCGGCCGGCTCCATCATCGTCCACGCGAACTCGGCCATCCGGATCACGTTGACACCTAACTCTTTCATCAAGCGGACGTCCGTGTCCCACAGGGCACGGTCCGTCTGTTCTGGGTAATAGTCTACTCCTACATACATGTTAGTCACCTCAATCGATTATTTGACCGCTCCCGAAGTCATCCCTTTTTGTAAGAAGCGTTGGAAGAAGATATAGAACACCATCGTCGGCAAGCTGATCAAGACGAGCGAGGCGTATAGTTTACCCGGGTCCCCGCCGAGCGCTTCCGTGAAGAACGTCGGCGCGAGCGTCACCGTCTGCTTGGCCGGGTCCGTCATGAACGTGAGCACCATCAAGTACTCGTTCCACGAATTGAGGAACGCATAGATCGTCGCTGTCGCGAGCGCCGGTTTGGCGAGCGGCATCATGATCTTATAGAAGATTTGGAACGTCGACGCCCCGTCGATATGGGCCGCTTCCATCAATTCGTTCGGCAGCTCGTCGAAGTAGCTCTTGATGAGCATGAGTCCGAACGGGAGGAAGAACGCCACCTCAGCGCCGATCAAGCCCCAATAGCTGTTCAGCCCGTCGAGCGTCCGCAGCGTGAAGAAGAGCGGGACGATGAGCGAGGCGACCGGCAGCATGAGCCCGGCCAAGACGAGGTTGAACAACAACCGTTTCCCGGCGAACTCGAGCTTCGAGAAGCCGAACGCCGCGAAGGCGAGAAACGAGATCGAGATGATGATCATGAAGAAGGCGACGATGAAGCTGTTGAAGACGAACTGGGGAAAGTTCGGGTTCTGTAACGTCGCGATATAGTTACTGAAGCCGTTGACCCGCAAACTCTCTTTGAACATGACGAAGATCGGGAACAACCATATGATCGCCATGAGTGACAGGCCGACATTGGTGAGCCATCTTCCTTTTTTCGTTTGAATTTCCATGGGTACCCCTCCTCAGTCCATTTTCTTCTGCACACGCGTCTGGAAGTACGTGATGCCGAGCGCGATGATCAACAAGATGATGGCGACGGCACTGGCGTAGCCGACCTCTTGGTGCAGCATCGACTTGCGGAACAAGTACGTCGAGATGACCTCGGTCGAGTTGCCCGGTCCGCCTTGCGTCGAGATCCAGACGATGTCGAACGTCTTCAGTCCACCGATGACCCCGAGGATCGTCAGCGTGAACGTCGTCCCTTTAAGATTCGGGAACACGACGCTCCACAGCGTTCGCCAGAAGCCGGCGCCGTCGATGTTGGCCGCCTCGAACACTTCCCGTTCGATCGCGAGCATCGCCATGTAGTACATGATCATCGACGAGCCCGTCCATTGGAAGATGTTGATCAAGATGATCGAGTAGAGCGCGACGTCTTGGTCGCCGAGCCAGTTCTGCTCGAACGCGCCTAAGCCAATCATGCGTAAGAATTCGTTGATGTAACCGAACTGGAAGTCGAAGATCTGCGAGAACGCGGCGCCGAGGACGACCGGGCTCAAGACGACCGGGAAGAAGAACACCGATTTGAAGAACGTCCGCCCGACTCCTTTCGTGTGGAGCAAGTACGCCAAGACGAGCCCGAGCCCGGCTTGGATCGTCACGGTCAGGACGGTGAAGATGCCCGTGTTCTTGAGCGCGTTATAAAATTCAGGGTCGCTGAACATGCGGCCGAAGTTCTCGAGCCCGATGTACGTCTTCTCGAACGAGATGCCGTCCCACGAGAACACCGAATGATACGCGTTATAGAAGATACCGTAATAGATGAAGGCGATGACGAACAGGACGGTCGGGGCGACGAACGCCCAGCCGATCAAGTTCTTTTTCAGCTGCGCTTTCTTCTTCACCGGGTCCGGCCGTTTCGGCGGCACTGCGGACAGCTTTGGTTCCTGTTCCGTTAAGTCGGTTGCGTGTTGCATAGTGTTCCCTCACTTTCCGCTAAAAAAATCGAGCACCAGTCAGGCTGGCCACTGGCGCTCGTGTCGATTATTTACCTTGGTCGGCGATCGCTTGGATGCGTGCGAGTGCTTCTTTCGCATCTTGTCCGCCCGCGATGTTCTGGAGTTCTTTGCCGAGCGTGTCGTACACTTTCGGGTCACGGATGCCGCGGCCCGCGACGGCGTTCTTCACCGTCTCGTTCAAGATCTCGTACGATTCGCGCTCGACGTCAGACGTGAACTTGTCCTCGTACGCGACTTCGATGTCCTTGACGGCTGGCGCCATCTCGAACTTCTCCATGTAGAGCGCTTGGCCCTCGCCTTGCGTCATGTAGGCGATGAAAGCGGCCGCGCCGTCTTGTTGCTCTGACTCTTTGTTGACGCCGAGCGCCATGTCGATCGAGGCGATGACAGGTTGCTCAGTGCCACCCGCGAGGTTCGGGAGCGGGACGAAGCCGATCTCGTCTTCGAAGTTGTTCCACTTGTCACGCTTCTCGACCGTCGTCATCGAGTGGGCTTCCCATGAGCCGATGACCCACATCGCCGCCTTCTTGTCGAAGAAGTTGTTCATGCCGTCCATGTATGTCGCGAGGCCGAGCGCCCCTTCTTGGAAGACTTTGTCTTCGAACAGTTGCTGCCAAAGTTCGGCCGTCTCGACCATCTCTTTGTCCGTCCATTTCGCTTCGCCTTCGAGTACTTTTTGGATGTAGCCTGGTGCGACCTGATGGCTCAAGACGTTGAACACGTCCGTGCCGACCCAGGCGTCTTTCGCGCCGAGCTGCATCGGGATGACCGCGTCGCCCGAGGCGTTGATCGTCTCGATCGCTTTGATCGTCTCGTCATACGTCTTCGGTGGCGTCACGCCGTATTTGTCGAGCATCGTCTTGTTGTACATGAGGTAGGCCTGGCCCGTGAAGCCGACCGGCACCGCCATCTGTTCGCCGTCGACCGTCGTCTGTTCGACGCCGAGCTCGATCAACTTGTCTTGCCAGCCCGCGCCGGCCGCTTTGTCCATGTAGTCTTTCGCCGGGACGAGACGGTCCTTGTATTGCGGGATCATCGGTTCCTTGAGGCCGATGACGTCCGGGCCGTCGCCGCCGAGCATGGCGACTTGGAGTTGCTGCTCATAGTCCTCGAGACGCTTGAACTTGACGATGTAGTCGTCTTGCGACTCGTTGAACGATTTGGCGAGTGCCTCGCCGACTTCAGGTTGCGGCGCCCAGCCCCACCAGTTGATGACCGGCTTGCCGTCTTCTGTCGTCGCGGCCGCCTCTTCTTTCTCGCCGCAAGCTGCGAGCAATGATGACAAGACGAGTACCGATGATGCGAGTGCGATTGTCGATTTTTTCATGTCCAATTCTCCTTTGAATGTTATGCGACCAACTTGAGGCAAAGCTCCCGAATCAAGTGGTCTGGCATCGGTTGATCCCCGAGCCGGGTGAGCGTGTACGCGATCAGTTCCAAATCAAACTGCCAATGGTCGTCTATGTACGAGCCGACGACGTACAGGTCCGCCCCGAACGGCAGCGCGTCCTGTTGCTTCAAGCGCCAGAGCAGCATCTCGAACAGTTCGTCGAAGCTGTTCGCCCGCTCAGCCTGGTTCAAGTCCGAGACGCGGAACAAGCGGATGTCGCGTGCCTCTTCGTCATATAACCGAAAGATGCCGTCCCGCCGTGAGCGGGTGACGACGACGCCGTCCGCTTTTGTGAACGCTTCCAATTCATCGAACGTCGAACCGTCCCTTGTGAATAGTCGCGTCGCCCCGTAGCGACCGAATATATCGTGAAACTTGTCTTTCAGCAATGGTGTCTCTATGTCCATGTCTACCCCTCCACTTTCCCGTTTGAGAGTGTCACCCCTTACTTAGTAAATTAAATTTATTATCTAACTACAAACAGACTATAACACATGGTTTTTATATTTGTAAACGGTTTCATTTAAAATATTTTTTGACACAAAAAAATCGCCCTCGTGTGAGAGCGATGCCGTCATTGGATTTCGCCGAACAGCTGGTTTGTGATAAGTGCGGCCGCACCGAGCGCGCCGTGGTTGGCGTTCCACGGGACGACGCGGATGTCGGTCTGGCGCGCGTCCATCGTCAACGCCGTCTGGGCGACGCGTTCCTGGATGTTCGTGACGACTTGTGGCGCGTAGTTGAACAGCGGCCCCCCGAGCAAGATCCGGCTCGGGTTCAAGAGATGAATCATATTGAGCGTCGCGATGCCGACGTATTCCCCGGCCCGCTCGTACAGTTTTTGGACGTCCGGGTTCGTCCCGACCGCGTCGCGCATGCCGTCGAGCGTCAAGTCATAGTGCTCTCGCGCCTCGTTCAAGATGGCCCGTTCGCCGGCGACGGCCTCCAGGCAGCCGCGGTTGCCGCACGAGCAGATCGGCCCGTCTAGCATGATGCGCATATGGCCGATCTCACCGGCGATATGGTGCTCGCCGTCGATCAGCTCGCCGCCGTGGACGTAGGCGCCGCCGATGCCATAGCCGGCGTAGACGTAGAAGAACTCGTCGATGCCGATCGCCTCACCGAAGTAGAGCTCCCCGAGCGCGAGCGTCCGGACGTCGTTCTCGACGAAGACGTGCTGTTTCAGGCGCGCCTCGAGTTCCCGCTTCAGCGGGATGTCGTGCAAGTGGAAGCGCGGCGCGAACAAGACGACGCCCGCTCCGGCCTCGACCATCCCGTGGACGGACACCCCAAGTCCAATCACGTCCCCGGAAGTCTTGCCGGCAAGTTGTATGTATAGCGTCACGATGGCGTCGATGAACTCCTCGTTCGTATCGAACCGTTCGTCGTGCCATGCCTCGTCAAGTAATTCTCCGTGAATGTTCGTCACGACGCCGTGCAGTTTTCTTTGCGTCGCGTCGATGCCGATGACGAAGCGGTCGCTCGCCGCGAGCTCGAGCATGATCGGCCGCCGTCCCCCGCTCGAGACGCCAAGCTCACGCTCGTTGACCAGCCCTTCTTCCTTTAATTCATTGACGATGTTCGAGATCGTCGGCTTCGTCAAATTCGTCGCCTTGGCGAGCTCGACCCGGGACACCGGCTGATGGAGCCGGATGAGCCGGAGGATGAGCGAGCGGTTATACGTCCGCATCCATTTCGAGTTCCGTGGTGTCGTCTTCCCCATAACTAGTCCACCCATTTCTGTGCTTTTTTCTTAGTATAGCATGTCAGGGAAACCGGTCATGGGTTGACTGAAAAAATCTGGCAAATCATTTCCTTTCGGTCGCGACGACGCTGTCAAAGAAATCGCGCACGTGATAGTCCTGTGGATATGCCGACAGCTCTTTCGCGTACGCGAAATCCCCGAACAGCTTGTTCATCATGACGTTTCGGTCGACGAGTTTTCCGATGACGCCGTTGAACAGACCTAAGCGCCGGACGCGGTTGCCGTGGACGGCCCCGATCATCGAGACGAGGTCGGACGTGCACACGTAGTCCGCGTTCTGGGGATGGAACGTCCCGCTATCTCCGTTCAAGACGATGAGCGCTAACAATTCGGACAAGTTGTCGATATGGATCATGCTGCGTTTATTCTGATAGCTCGGAAAGAACGGGACTTTTGTGAACGCTAGAATAAAATTGACAGTTTTTGCTCGATACGATTTTACACTATTGCCGAAAAATCAGAACAGAACTCCGATAGATTAGT
>NZ_JACSMB010000036.1:0-6312 GCF_018618455.1 Exiguobacterium sp. s142
CATCGGATGAGGAACCGGAAATCATTGTTTTCGGCAGAAGTGTAAAAGGCAAACGAGCAAAAAGTGTCAAAATCAACTTGACGTCTACAACTTTTTGAGCAAGGCCCGCCAATTTCACGTAATTGCCTTTCGAGCCCTTACCGTAAATCATCGGCGACCGGACGTTCGCGACGACGAACGTCTCGTCTGCCAACTCCGCAAGCTTGTTCTCGGCTTGGAGCTTGCTGTCGCCGTAAAAGTTGGTCGGGTTCGGCACGGTGTCGCGCGTGATCAGTTTCGCATTCGTCGCGTCCCCGTAGACGATCATGCTGCTGAGGAAGATGAACTGCTTGACGCCAGACTGTTTCGCTTTGGCTGCGACTTCCGCGGTCAGCTCCGTGTTCACCTTGTAGTAGAGGTCTTCCATACTTTTGTCCGTCGACACATGGGCGATTCCGGCCACGTATAGAATTGCATCGTAGCCTTCAAATGAACGTTGTCTCCATGCGCCGTCACGCATCCCGACCGTATCGACGTGAATCTGCTCCTTGTAATGCTTCTCGATCCAACGCTTGCATGAATTTCCGACAAAACCCGTTACCCCGGTAATCAACACTCGCTTCACGGTATCGCCTCCGATGTATGTTTCACTCGTCCCTTCCACTTTCTCTATAATTCTTCCCGCAATTGTCACTGGATACACATAAAAAAGAACGCTCATTTACGGAGCGTCCAACTTCTAAATTGCTTGATCAAACGAAGCCAACTTACGGTTAATTCGGATGGCATCCCCTCATCGAATCACCTATTTTTGACCAAGCGGAGAATATTCATTGATATTCAATTTTCGGATGTTGCTACACGGTCGCCTTTCGACTCCATACCTTATCTTAGGGAGATATTTGATATAAGGCCTAGGCTTACGTGCGATAAGGCCGTTGGTGCATCGGGGATATCAATGACTATACTCGAAGCATCCTAGGAAATTGACAGAGCGCTCGAGAAAGAGCAAACCAATGAACACAATCGATGATCAAATTCACGAGTGGGAGCCGATGATTCGTTACGTCATCCGCCACTTACACATCCATCCGAATGAACAGGAGGACTGCGCCCAAATCGCAAGGATCGCTTTATGGGAGGCATTGAACCGCGGCTGCACGTTATCGAAGACGTACTGTTTCCAGCGCATCCGGGGAGCGATCCTGAACCACCAACAAAAGAATGCCCGTCACTTGAAGCATGAAGTCGCGGCCGAACGCCTGCCCGAACAATGTATCGAGTCCGAGCGTCACTTCTACGACTGGCTCGACGAACAACGGATGTTGCTGTCACCACGCCATTTCGAACTCCTCTGCCACTTGATCGACGGGACCGAACAGACGTTGCCTTACTCGCCGAGCCGGCTCCGGGCATATAAGGCGGACGTCCAACGCGAACTGCGAGAGGCAATCCAGATGAAGGAGTGAACACGATGAAGAAAATGTTGTTACATGACGCAATCACCACTTACTTGGAAGACTTGGAGACTCGACGTGAGAAACCCGAGACGACATTGAAATCGTACCGCAACACGCTGCGACGCTTTGAACAGTTCGCGCTAGAGCGTGGTGCCGTCTATATCCAAGACGTCACCGAGAAGAAACATGCCGTCCCTTACAAACAATCCATCAACGACAAAGCTGACAATACGGTCCGGTCCTACATCATGGCGGTGCGAAGCCTGTTCACGTTCGCGATGGAACGACGCTGGGTGAAACAAAACCCGTTCAGCCGGATCGTCACGCGCGAGAGCGTCCAAAAACAACCGACCATCCTCAGTCGCGACCAGCTGAACACAGTCCTGTATCACGCGCGCAACACGACGCTCTACACGATTTATCTCGTCGGGGGTGACGCCGGTCTTCGGATCAGTGAGATTTTAAAGTTGGAGCTGAACCATCTCGACTTCGAGAAGAACCTCCTGATTGTCCGGAAAGGGAAAGGCGCCAAAACGCGATTGATCCCGATGACGCCTCGACTCGCCCAAGAACTGAAGACGTACATCGAGAAGGACCGACCAAACGTCGGAGACTCCAACTATGTCTTTCTCATGCCAAGCGGCCGCGTCGTTCAGGCGAACTTTGTGAACGAGGATTTGAAACAGATTGCGAAAGCCCAACTCGGCCTCCACTTAACGAGTCATATGTTGCGTCATAGCTTTGCGACGACGTTGTACGACCAAACGCAAAATATTTTGCTTGTCGGCAGCATATTAGGTCATAAGTCGACCCAGACGACGGAACGCTATTTGCATGTGTCACAAGAACAGAGTCGTAAAGCGCTTGAAGGGTTGAATGAATAAGTAAATCGAATAATTGGCAGATAGCTTTTATAAAGAGCTGTCTGCTTTTTTATAATTCATTGATATAGTTGTATTTTGTAATACAAATGTGGTTCTTACGCAATGTTGGTGAACGACGACGAGCTACCCTCTGAAGATGGTAGCTCGTTTTCTTACAATATCAATGAGCGGAGCTCACCTCGGGATTACGACATAGGACTCGAATCCTGAGCAAATCAAAATTTCCCCTTCCGTACATAAGCCGTTTCAACATCTTCAGGCGATTGACGTTCCCTTCTACATAGCCGTTGTTTTCTTCGAACTGGCAAGCTGGTGTGATCACCTCTATGTTTCGCTTGATACGATTCAAAAAACGTCTCAGTCCAGGACATGCCGTCACCTGTCCATTCGTAAGAAAAGCGAGGAGATAATCGGTGTCCCTCGAGCGGATGGATTCTCAAAACCCTTGGATGAAACAGAATGGTATGGCCAGGTCCGGATAATGGATCAACAGATACGAGACATCGATGATGTCATCCTCTCTTGTCATCGACCATTACCAAAGCAAACGCCAGGCGTCCTTGCGTAATGAAAACATCGGAATCTCTTTAAGCATCCCTCCCGGATGTCTCTTGACTGATAGCGAACCGCACCATATGAACCTTTGTATCCGAGACACCTCAGATGGGCATCCTTCTCCTTGATTGTATAATGATTCAGGACGAATTCTCTCAAAGATTGCATATATCGGTCAATCAAGTGCGAACGTTTTCGTGTCGATGTCGGTGAGGGATAGTCCGGACCGCTATATTTTTTGAAGGTCCTCCGGCTCAAACCAATCGTGCGAGCGATTGCGTTCAGTTGCTAGTAATTTTTATCATTCTCTTCTATGGATTTATTTAGGAAAATCAACTTTCTTGGTGAAATGATTATATTCTTTTTAAATGAATATATAAAATAAGAAAGTAAAAATACTAATGGCGTGAATAACAAATGAAATATAAAATATTGTTGTAAGTTAATCCCTAGATTATTAACAATTAAGTAATAAAGTGAAATCACAAGAGGATGTATTAAAAAAATGCCTACTGAATTTCTCCCCCATTTTGTTAGGAACGTATTTTTGCCGAACGAAGGATTACGTATGGTTAATAAAAATATGAAAAAAGCTAGAAAAATAGTAGAAATAAAATATTCACCAAAACTTCCCCCGAAAATATTATAAGTTATAATCCTTTCAAAAATTTGAAGGATAAGGAAAATAAAGATGAAAAAAACTAACCTCTTATTGACTATCTTTTTAAATTTCCCACTATATTTTCGAGATTAAGAGCAAAAAAAGCTCCTAAGTTAGTATAAAAAAGCCCAAAAAATAACACTTCTCGAGTATTAATACCCAGTTCAATTCCAAGGAAACCTTTATACGACTGTCCGAGCAATCCTAAAAAATTCAGTAATAAAGATAAGTATAGTAATAACTTATTTTTTTTGTACTTATAGAAGAAATAAACAACTATAATTGACCAAATTAACGATACTAGAAACCAAAGATGATACGCTGAATACAAACCTTCGCCATAAACAAGTAAACTAATACTTATTGAACTAAATAAATATTCATTTAATATGTACAATAAGTCGTTTCTATTCGTTAAATTTTCAATTAAGACTATTAAACCACCTGCCAAAAAATAAATTAGAGCCCATGTAATAAATAATTTAATTAGATTAATTACATATTTTTTAAAATATACTTCATTAGTACATTTTATAATAAATAAAAATCCTGATGCCATGAAAAAGAATGGAACTGCGAATCTAGACAAACTATCAATTAAAAAGTTGTCCACTACTGTCCCATCAACCCCGCCAAAATAATACCCGGAAAATGGATTGGTATGAATACAAACTATACAAAAAATAGCGATTAATTTTAATGAATCTAATGAGTGGTATCTAATATTTTTTTCCATAATTGTCCTTCTTTTCATTTAAAACTTCATCAATTAATTCTTTCCATTCTTTAAATATCTTCTCTTCTTTAAATTTCCAAAGGTTATGATCTGTATTGTGGGCCATCTTTTTTCTGAGCTCAGAACTCTCAAGAAATAACATAATTTTTTTCGCCATTTTTTCTATTGAAAAATTTTCTATTAAATAACCATTAATACTATCTTCAATAATTTCCCCAGGCCCATTAGGGCAATCAAAACTAATAACAGGAATTCCAGATTGTAGTGCTTCTAATAAGACCATGCCAAAAGATTCAGACTTCGATGTCATCACATAAAATGAGTAATTTTTATACACTTCATAAATATTAGTTTTTTCACCCATTATTTTAACATTATTCTCTAAATCGAGTTCAATTATTCTATTTTTAAGATCTTTTTCTAATTCCCCTTTCCCGTATATATGCCATTCCCAGGTTGGATAATAACTAAATATTATTTTTGCAACTTCCAATAAACTGAAGTACCCTTTTACTTCAACTAATCTCCCACATGTAATGATTTTTTGAGAATCCTCATTATATTCATATCTTTTTATCGTGCTATCTAATGGATTATATATTTGCTCAATTCTGTTAATTTTTTTGTAATTCATTTCGTAGTCTTCTTTATCTTTCTGTGTTAAAACAACTGTGCAGTTATTAAATAAACACGAGAGCTTTCTACCCCACCAGGCTAATCCAAACGGTTTGCCGCCATCAAAGTAACTGGCATGTTCAACAGAAATAGTTTTGATATTTGGATTCCCTATCAAAGCCGGTACTGTGAATGAATTAAATCCCATTGCCTCAACTATTAACAAATCTATCGAGTGATGATTAGTGAATTTTTTGAATTTCATCATTACTGAAAAATAGTGTTTTTTTATTGAAAATGGTTCATTGAATAAATTATAAATAAAAATCTTTTTGTCCAATTCAAATGAAGGATGTTCTTCTGTTTTAAATAAAGACAATATATTTACTTGATAACCTTTTTGCCTAGCAAATTTATTTGCTAAAAGCACCACTGCTCGGGTATCTCCACCCATGTTATATATATTTTTAACCAGAAAATATATCTTTTTCATTTTTTTCCACCTTTTTTAATTTTAATTATAATATTCATTACATCTTTGAAAGGTATCGTATGTCTCAAACAAAGAACTATTAAGATCGAAGGTATCGTAATACAATAAAAAATCAATAAGATAATATTAATATATACATTTTCGAATTGTACATTTTCCCGTAATAAAAAAATGAATAAAAATGAGGCTACGAAAATAAAAGTATACTTCATATAGTATTTAAAATATTCTCGAACTGGTTTTTCAAAGACATTCTTATATACAATCCATGGTTCAATCCAAAAACTTGTTAATAATACACTTAATAAAGTTGCAAAAACAACTCCACCAATACCATATATTTTTACTAAAATTATAGAGAGGACGAGATTAAGAAAACTCTCTACCAATGGTTTGTATCGATCTGGTCTAAAAAGACCAGCAGCATTTTTAAACAATAGAGAACAATTTCTCATATTAAAAACATAAAAATTAATAGCTATGATACTCACAATTGTAAAATCCAGTATAAAATCTTTACCAAGCCAAAGCTCTAAAAATGGGTTAATCACAAACCATATTCCTAAGCTGGAGATCGAAATAATCCAGAAATTAACTAAAAAAATATAATTAAAAATTCTGTATGACTTATCTTTTGAGTCTTCAATTAACACATTTCCCACACTTGCCATTATTGAATTAAAAACTTGATTTAGAATTGACGTAATTGCATTAATCACTAAAAGATAGTTAGAATAAATACCTACCCAATATACCCCTAAAGACATTGAAATTATAATGCTATCCGTCCCCAACATTATTACACTACCTATTTTGTGCATCATTACTGCTTTAATATTAGATGAATTATAAAATTAAGTGCAACACCTGAACGTGAACGCAAAAAAGCCCATAGCGATGGCCTCGTGTAGAATGAAGTTACGACACAA
>NZ_JACSMB010000037.1:0-5372 GCF_018618455.1 Exiguobacterium sp. s142
TCGACCCGGTCACGGGGCAGTCCCGGCTGGATGACGACTATTTCGCGATCGAGACGAAACCGGAACGGATCAATCGCAAAAAAGTTTCGGTGGACATGGATGTGGCGCTACATAAGCAGTTGAAGCAGATCGCTTTGGAGAACGATGTGAAACTTTACGAGTTGGTCGAGGGCGTGCTGCGGAATTACGTCGAGAAGAAAAAATAACAAGAGGAGTGATGAAGATGTTGATGACGATTCAAGGATTCGAATCGAGATACGAGGAGATCATGCGAGATCCGTCGGTCCGCCAGCGCGAAAATCGTCTGGGTGAATTGATGACGGAGATGGAAGGGGTGTTCAAAATCCCGATGCTGAAGAACACAGCGTGGGAGAAAGAGAACCCCCAGGTGATCGAACTATACCGGAAGGTGTCCGACTCGAGAAATCTCTAAAAAGAGCAAAAAAACGCCAAGTTTGCGTGAAATAAAAACTCCACGCAAACTTGACGACGCTCTCAAGCCAAAGTCCGAAAAACGGACGAAAATCGACCGATTTCACAAACTTTTCGACCCTCGAAAGGCGGGAGAATGATGGATGAAATTTGGATTTCAATGACGAACGGATCGACCTACGAGGTCGCCAACATCGACTTGGAGACGCTCGAAGCCGAGATTTCAGAGAAACGGGCAATCGGTGACCTGCTGATTCGACTCGATTACTTCCAGCCCGACCCGAAAGGGAAGATTCTTATCAAGAAAGGGCTCGTCCTCATGCTCGGTCAAATCGTGTCGATTTCGCTCCAAGAAAGTCTCGATTCTTGAAGCGAAATTAATGTGTCAATTGCCTATAAAGTTAGTACCCGTAGAAAAGACCCGTGTACGGCCCGAAATTCGCCTTTGCAGGCATTTCCGGCTGTACATGGGTCTTTGCCTTTATTTCTCACTTGAACGTCTCTCAGGATGTTTTAACGCTCCATATCGCTACTTTTCTCTTCGTACTTCGCCCCGTATGTCTCTCGATGCCATTTGAACCCCTCTTTTTCATTCTCGTTCTCGAATGCGGGTTCGACTGATCCGTTCATTTCGAAGGTCGCTCTCGACTTGAAAGACCCAATCCATTTATCCAATTTATCTTGAGCAATCATCTTTTGATTGACCAGTGCTTCTTTCAACTTGGTTAATACGGACTTGAAAAACTCAATCTCTCTCGCCAGTCGGCGGTTCTCTTGCAGGAGATTCGGGATGCGATCGTTCTGCGACTCAAGATACTTGTTCCGGTCCACGAGTTGTTTCTTTTCTCGTTCGCTCGCCTGCAGCGCTTTTTGAAGTTGGACTGACAATTCGGCTTGCTTCTTCAAGTTCTCGAAGGAAGAAGGGGAAATCGTCAGGTTGCTCGACAACTTTTGGCGCTTGGCGCTTTCGTTGAAACTCTCGACCAGGCTAAGGTTTGACAACGCATCGATTGTTTCTTGGATTTGGGAACGGTACTGATCCGCCTCCCCTTTCAAAGATTTGATTTCTTTTGTGACGAAATCTTCGGTCGTCTCGAGTTCTGCATAGAGAGAGTCCAATCGTTTTTGACCGACTTCGACCTGCTCTTTTTGCTTTCCGAGCAAATTCTCATATTCGCCGACCTGTTCTTCCAACTGGTCACGGGCATCCTTGGCCTTCATCACGTACTCTTTGCCCTTAGTCGCTTTTTCGGACAAGGCTTGGACTTCCTCTCGAAGTTGCTCCGTTTGGCGCTTGAAGTCTTGGTGCGCCTTGAATTCATGAATGTCGAGTTTCATCTTCGTCTTCTCGCCACTCGCCCGTTTCACGTCAAACCCTCGTTCTTGGAGAAACTTCGGTAGTTGGTCGTGAATCTCACGCAACGCTTTCGGTCCCATCACAGTCCTTGCCTGTAATTTACCGTTCTCTTTGTTCACGGGCATGAAATGAAGGTGCATATGGGGCGTCGTTTCGTCCAGATGGACTTTGGCGCTCAATACGTTCTCGTCACCATATCGATCACAGAAATACTCATAACAACTTTGGAAGTATGCCTTGTGCTCATCATCGGTCATCTTGGCTGCTTCGACTTTCGGAATCGTGATGATGTTCGAGTACAGGACAACCGAATTCTTCTGTACTTTGCTCCCTTGTGATTTCAAGAATTCAGATCGTTCTTTGACCCGTTGGTAGAGACCGGTCTCACTTTTCACGAAATCATAATTGAGGTGGGTTCGGGTCGGATCTATCATATAGTTCTTGATTTTGCCTTCTCGTTCTTGTTCTCTTTCTTTGCCTTTTACATCACTCAATTGGTTTTTTTGAGTGTTCCAAGCGAAGTCGAATGCCATGGTCTTTCCTCCTTGATGACGACGAGAACCGAAGCAAAGCGAGGGGCGGATTTCGTCTGTCGTTTGAGAAGAGTATAGCCCGCTATACTCTTGCAAGCAAGAGGCGGGCTCTACGAGGTTAAAAGCCAATGCCGTTTCGTGGCGCTGCACGAAAAAGACGATGCTTGAACATCGCCTTCAAGGTCAAAAAATTAATGTGTCAATTGCCTATAAAGGTTAGTGCCCGTTTCCGTCCACCAACCTTTCAAGTTCAAAATCACGATATTCAATCTCCGCTTCATCAATCTTCTGATTGTTGTATCTCCGTTTATCATGCTCCTTATATTTCTTTATAGATTTAAAATAGTTCCCCAATCTCTAGTTTTTCGTTTAAAAGCATATAATCGTCCTTGTTAAAATAGATCGACACTTTATCCAGTCTATCTCCATTTGGATATACACATAATTGCTGATCAAACTTTATACCTAAAGGTACAACTGTTTGATTAATAAGATTTAAAATGATGACACTTTCTAAATCTACGCCCTCTTTCAGTTGATTTTTAATATTAATCACTACTATATCTTCAATGTTTTCAAATTTAACTCTTCGAGGAGAAATGTCACGAGCCTTACAAAGCCTTTTTAATAGATTCTGATAATGATCAACTATCATACAATAAATCGCCTCACCTTCCGTTTTTTTGTGATATCATAATCAATGCAATTACATAAAATAGAAAAAATGGAGATGATTTTATGAAAAAAATTATTACACCCGTTCTCGCTTTTCTTTTTACTTTCGTTATAGTCGTTCCAACATTTGCAAGTGAAAATAGTGAACAAAACTTAGAAGCCTTAACTGAAAATAAAGGTGAAGTCACTTTTGTGGATGACGAAATTACAATTACAGATTTCGGAGACAATCCAGAAATTTCTGATGCTATTTTTAATCACCCCGATAGTGTTGTATCAGACGCTAGTTTTGGAGTAAATGGACTTGGTATTACACCGTATTCTTCAGTGACTGGTCCCGGTGGACGAGCAAGTATCGTAGCAGGTGATTCTGGAAGGATTCTTTATTGGTCTGTTAAACCAGCTACAGCATGGCCGTTTCATTTTTCTGGTCTTGTAAAGTTAAGATACCATTCTGGTTTTTCAAGAGACGCAGTTATTGGCAGCATGGGTATCTTAGGTCAAACCGTTAGTGGATCTGTAGGTATGAACAGAAATAATGGTGGAGTTGCATATCTTTCAGGAACAGCATACGCCATAACTAGAGAGAAATTCAAAGTTTTACCAGGAGTACACACTTCATTTTGACCAAATTAATTCATTACAAAAAGGTCGGTTTTAAACCGACCTTTTAGCTACTTCAGTTTAGCCTTCTTCTCGCATAAACGCCGCCCTATTCAATATAAAAAAAGCGAACGTTACAAAAAAGCTTTTGTGGGAAATAAAGACTTTCCACAATGGCGATTGTTTTGTTAATATTAAGACAATTAAACATGGACGAAAAAAAAGCCACTCCTCCCCATATCAGAAGCTACCAACTACTGATATGAATCAATGGAATGACTTTTGTTTAACCAAGTGCGCTAACACTGGTTAAACGGTGTACCCCCCGAACACCGAGGGGCACGTTTATAGGTACATACTACCCTGTTTTTTAAGTAAAAACAAGCGTATGAACCCTATCTACAAAGACCGTTTGACTGGAGAGCGCCAGTTGAACGGTCTTTTTTCGTTCGTCTATAAACTCATCTTTTTATTTTGGTTTATAGACTATGGACTACATAGATTCAAAAAGTGAATGACGGAGTTCTGCACTCGCTCTTAAAACGAGTAGGTCCATCTAGCCGACGCAACAAAGTAGATCGGTCACCACGGCGGTTCCAGCATGTGGTGTGACGTTAGCAGGGGAAGGACGGAAAGCCCTGTACATAGCCTAAGTCCCTTCGGGGATATGGTAAAGATCGTTGAGAGGTTCAGACGGGGTCATATGGTACGACCGGAGGCAGTCCCACGACAAACGGTGGGGGAGTTCCTCGTAGGCGGCTGTATGATTGCTGTGACACGACATATGACGGCCCTGGCCGTCGTATAGTGGGTTATGTGACGAGTCGCCGAAAGGCAGCAAGGTAGGGCGTGGAAACGCCTTGTGTGCGCGATAGCAGCGCAGCGAGTCACATGTCGGGGTTGAGACACCCCGGAGTCTTGGAACGCCTAGACATACGGATACCTCGTCTTGCACTAGACGGAGAACGTGGTGGGCAGATTTTAACCGCATCCTTTTTCAAAGGGGTTAGTCTGCCCATCCAGCCGTTTCCTATCTTCCCTACCGGAGTATGCCCGGTGCGCCCTTTGGTTTCAAGTCTTTTTCTTTCCAAGTTCTAAAAAGAAAAGAGAAAAGAGCAAACAGATCGGCGAGGAAGCAGTAGAAGATGCAAATTCATATGTGGCACGAGGAATACGAGCCTAGCGTAGTCTGGCGACGTGTTCCGCAAGTGCCCCGACAAGCGAGCGAAGGCGTAAACGCCGTAGCGAAGTGCGTTCAGCAGAGAGAAGAGCGACCTGGAGAGGATCGCCCGAGACATCCTACAGGATGCCAGGGCGATCCAGAAGGGAAACAAGAAGGGATTAGCCCCAATTGCGAAGAAACAAGAGGGTAAGAGGGAAGGTTGGCAACAACGAAAGAAGAAAGGATGGTCTCTGATGAAGAACATGGACCTCACGATCTACGAGGTGACGGAACTGAACGAGCGTATGAAGTTCTTGGACCTGGCGAAACAACATGCGCCAGTGGGCAAGGAGAAGCTACGAGAGGCGCTGAAGTCGGCCGGGGCGACGTTCGACCAACGGACCAAACGGTGGCACATCGACCGCAGCCATCCGAATGCGGACAAGAAGGTGCTCGATTTCGTGCAGACGAGCCGTTCCAGTGTGACGAAGGCGAAGCGTGTCGCCACGGATCCGTTGAAGATCGACCCGGTCACGGGGCAGTCCCGGCTGGATGACGACTATTTCGCGATCGAGACGAAACCGGAACGGATCAATCGCAAAAAAGTTTC
>NZ_JACSMB010000038.1:1773-4772 GCF_018618455.1 Exiguobacterium sp. s142
TTGAAAACTGAAGATTCATCAAGACATCAAACCAAGAAAAATATGCATGGTCCGTTCGGACCGTGTGTCTTAGAAACGCTAGATCAAGGTAGAAAGGGCGTACGGTGGATGCCTTGGCACTAGGAGCCGATGAAGGACGCGACGAACAGCGAAATGCTCTGGGGAGTGGTAAGTGCACTTTGATCCAGAGGTATCCGAATGGGGGAACCCACCGCCGGGAGACTGGCGGGACACCCGTGTGAATACATAGCACGGTGTGAGGCAAACCCGGGGAACTGAAACATCTAAGTACCCGGAGGAAGAGAAAGAAAATTCGATTCCCTGAGTAGCGGCGAGCGAAACGGGAACAGCCCAAACCAGGAAGCATGCTTCCTGGGGTTGTAGGACACTCTATACGGAGTTACAAAGGGATAGGATAGGTGAACGACCTGGAAAGGTCGGCCAGAGAAGGTGACGGCCCTGTAGCTGAAATCTTATCCCCTCCAGAGTGGATCCTGAGTACGGCGGGACACGTGAAACCCCGTCGGAATCCGGGAGGACCATCTCCCAAGGCTAAATACTTCCTAGTGACCGATAGTGAACCAGTACCGTGAGGGAAAGGTGAAAAGCACCCCGGAAGGGGAGTGAAATAGATCCTGAAACCGTATGCCTACAAGTAGTCAGAGCCCGTTAACGGGTGATGGCGTGCCTTTTGTAGAATGAACCGGCGAGTTACGATGGCGGGCAAGGTTAAGCTGATGAGGCGGAGCCGCAGCGAAAGCGAGTCTGAATAGGGCGCATCAGTCCGTCGTCGTAGACCCGAAACCAGGTGATCTACCCATGTCCAGGATGAAGGTCAGGTAACACTGACTGGAGGTCCGAACCCACGCACGTTGAAAAGTGCGGGGATGAGGTGTGGGTAGCGGTGAAATGCCAATCGAACCTGGAGATAGCTGGTTCTCCCCGAAATAGCTTTAGGGCTAGCCTCGAGGTGAAGAGTTCCGGAGGTAGAGCACTGATTGGACTAGGGGCCCCCACAGGGTTACCGAATTCAGTCAAACTCCGAATGCCGGCAACTTGTACTCGGGAGTCAGACTGCGAGTGATAAGATCCGTAGTCGAAAGGGAAACAGCCCAGACCATCAGCTAAGGTCCCAAAGTGTATGTTAAGTGGAAAAGGATGTGGCGTTGCACAGACAACTAGGATGTTGGCTTAGAAGCAGCCACCATTCAAAGAGTGCGTAATAGCTCACTAGTCGAGTGACGCCGCGCCGAAAATTTAACGGGGCTAAACATACCACCGAAGCTATGGATTCCGTAAGGAATGGTAGGGGAGCGTTCCAAGCAGCAGTGAAGCGGTATCGTGAGGAGCCGTGGAGCGCTTGGAAGTGAGAATGCCGGTGTGAGTAGCGAAAAGAGGGGTGAGAATCCCCTCCGTCGAAAGCCCAAGGTTTCCTGAGGAAGGCTCGTCCGCTCAGGGTTAGTCTGGACCTAAGCCGAGGCCGAAAGGCGTAGGCGATGGACAACAGGTTGATATTCCTGTACCGCCGTACCACCGTTTGAACGATGGGGGGACGCAGAAGGATAAGGTAACCGTGCGACTGGAAGTGCACGGACAAGCAGCGAGGCCGTCGGGTTGGCAAATCCGCCCGGCACACAAGGTTGAGCTGTGATGTGGAGCCCGTAGGGCGAAGTACCGGATTTCACGCTGCCAAGAAAAGCCTCTAGTAAGGAGGTCGGCGCCAGTACCGTAAACCGACACAGGTAGGCGAGATGAGAATTCTAAGACGCGCGGGATAACTCTCGTTAAGGAACTCGGCAAAATGGTCCCGTAACTTCGGGAGAAGGGACGCTTATGGCAACATAAGCCGCAGTGAATAGGCCCAAACGACTGTTTAGCAAAAACACAGGTCTCTGCTAAATCGCAAGATGAAGTATAGGGGCTGACGCCTGCCCGGTGCTGGAAGGTTAAGGGGATGTGTCATCGCAAGAGAAGCACTGAACCGAAGCCCCAGTAAACGGCGGCCGTAACTATAACGGTCCTAAGGTAGCGAAATTCCTTGTCGGGTAAGTTCCGACCCGCACGAAAGGCGTAACGATTTGGGCACTGTCTCAACGAGAGACCCGGTGAAATCATAGTACCTGTGAAGATGCAGGTTACCCGCGACAGGACGGAAAGACCCCATGGAGCTTTACTACAGCCTGATATTGAGGCTTTGTACGCGATGTACAGGATAGGTGGGAGTTTGTGAAGCCGGAGCGCCAGCTTCGGTGGAGACATCCTTGGGATACCACCCTTTGCGTATAGAGTCTCTAACTCGCAGCCGTGATCCGGCTGGAGGACCGTGTCAGGCGGGTAGTTTGACTGGGGCGGTCGCCTCCTAAACAGTAACGGAGGCGCCCAAAGGTTCCCTCAGAATGGTTGGAAATCATTCGTAGAGTGCAAAGGCAGAAGGGAGCTTGACTGCGAGACCTACAAGTCGAGCAGGGACGAAAGTCGGGCTTAGTGATCCGGTGGTTCCGCATGGAAGGGCCATCGCTCAACGGATAAAAGCTACCCTGGGGATAACAGGCTGATCTCCCCCAAGAGTCCACATCGACGGGGAGGTTTGGCACCTCGATGTCGGCTCATCGCATCCTGGGGCTGGAGTAGGTCCCAAGGGTTGGGCTGTTCGCCCATTAAAGCGGTACGCGAGCTGGGTTCAGAACGTCGTGAGACAGTTCGGTCCCTATCCGTCGTGGGCGCAGGAAATTTGAGGAGAGCTGTCCTTAGTACGAGAGGACCGGGATGGACGCACCGCTGGTGTACCAGTTGTTCCGCCAGGAGCATCGCTGGGTAGCTACGTGCGGACGGGATAAGTGCTGAAAGCATCTAAGCATGAAGCCCCCTCCGAGATGAGATTTCCCTTTGAGCAATCAAGAAAGACCCCTCAGAGACGATGAGGTAGATAGGTCATGGGTGGAAGCACGGCGACGTGTGGAGCTGAATGATACTAATCGGTCGAGGCTTTGATCTAGAAA
>NZ_JACSMB010000039.1:0-4282 GCF_018618455.1 Exiguobacterium sp. s142
CTATACCGGAAGGTGTCCGACTCGAGAAACCTCTAAAAAGGGCGAAAAAACGTCAAGTTTGCGTGAAATAAAAACTCCACGCAAACTTGACGACGCTATCAAGCCAAAGTCCGAAAACCGGACGAAAACCGACGGAATTCACAAACTTTTTCACGGAAAACATGGATGGGGTGAGCCTGTTGTTGGCGTTAGAAACATTCAAAAAAAGATTGATAAACAGTCGATTAGAAGTGCAAAGAGAAGAGGGTTACTTAAGTAATGATGTCTTTTCTTTTGGTTCTCCAGCGTCGGAAAATGAATTGAGTAAACTGCCGAACCATACTCCGAATGAAATGATTGAGTTTTTGAAGTCACATAACGGAGCCGATATTTTTATACATCCGGAGTATGGCGGTGGAATTCTTTTCTTCTCTGTCGATGAGATTCTGGAGTATATCGACATTTGGGAATGTCCCGAGAACTGTATTCCGATTGGTGTTGGGCGTGACGGTGAGTGGATCATCTGCGAAGTCGACCGAACTGGTGGAAATCGTATCTGGGTCGGCGAGTCTATCTCTTTCGAAGATGAATATGAGCGACTACCGATGGGATTTTCCGACTGGTTCGACTATCTATTGGTGGCGCAAGGTGCGCATTTTTGGGATTGGTTCCGATAGAATCGAAGTGCCGCATGTCGTATTTTACCGTTCAAAGAGCATAAGGAGAAACTGCTATCACTTTCCGTGATAGCCCAGGCAGGGCCTGGGGTTTCTGTGATATCACCAAAAGTCCAAAAATGGCACGAAATGTGCCGGTGAAAAAACGAAAGTGGCACTTTTTGTGCCACTTTTTTATTCGTCGTTCGCGTCCATATACAACTTAAAAATGAAATTCCGTCGCGCTTCTCGTTGTGCTCTTGTCTTGATGTACGGATTCTCTTTTTCATATTCGATGATGTCACTTTCGAGGAAGAGTGCCGTCCGATTGTTCGCGACATATTGTACTGGGAGAGGGAATGTGTCCTCTCCTTTTTTGTCGTGCAGACTTTGTCGTGGCATATCCCAACGAACAGAAAGGTCGGCGATCGTCAGAAGTTTTGGTATGTCGTTCGGCTTGGTCATTCGTGGTCGCTGCATGTTGTTTTTAGTCCCTTCATGAGATATCGAAGATAGATAATGCCCATTTACATACTGACACTTGTCAGGCAGTATTTTTATGGTCGCTCACCCGATTGGAAAAAGCAAAGGCTTTAACCTTTGGATTCCTAATATTTTATTTTCGCAGAAAGGGAACCTCTTTATTTTGTTCATATCTAAAAAGCGTTCAGTATCCTAGTGGACTGAGCGCTTTTTAGATAAAAATATAGAAAAAAAGTTATGGTTATGAGGTTTTTTACAAAACTAAATCAACGAATACATTTGTGATAATGTTTGCCATGAATCGGTTCATACCCTTATTCGTTAAATATTTTAAAATAGCTGCTTTGAACGTATCGTCTGAATTGGCGATGTAGTCTACGAATGTAGTGATCCCTTGATAATGAAGATATGATAAAGGAATACCATAAAACTTCTCCATTAAGTCGATTGTATTATCCCATCTTGTTTTCCCGAATTTTTTCAATGCAGCTTTAACTGCTGTAGCACCTGCTTTAGCTGCTAGTGTTGCTTTCCCCATAGTTTCATATTGACCTTGGTTTGAAGAAGCTTCAAGCTTTCTAACCACTTCTTCAACTAATACAGGATCAGATGAAACACTTGGGTCGTTTTTTATAAAATCTACAAAATCTTGGGTTGATTTGCTATCATTTAAGAGGGTTAATTGATTTTTGGAAACTTCGGTAGATGCTGCAGCTACTGAAATTGATGGAGCGATTACTGAGGTAGTCATAGATAATGCAAGCGTTGTAGCTAAGATGCTTTTTTTGTTCATTTCGACAACTCCTTTTTACTTTTTAAACCAATAATTAAAATTATATTACTTATTTATGTAGAAAACAATGCTAGGAGGTGATAATTTGGAAAATAATGAACGTAAAATACCAGCTTATATGAAAAACATTCCATTTTTCTTTATTGCTGCATTAGCTGCACCGGTAGCGATGCTTTTGGTTTTTCTTAATTGGAGTAAGATTACTCCTCAAATGAGAAGCAATCATTTGATATTTTCTATTTTGATGACGTTATTGTATGTTTCTAAAATACTTCCAGATGGGACACTTAAGCTTTTACTTACAGCTCTCGCTCTAACGCTCATTCTTTTTGTGACTTACATTGTTATTGGCGGAAAAAGAAAGTAAGTATAAATGAATAAGCTTTTCTGCGGAAATCATATTGTCAGAAAAATCAAGAAGGCGTACAATAGGCAGTAACAAAATACGGACGGAACAACAAAAAACGCCACTTCTCCCTTCAGCTTGTTTGGCGACAAGTTGAAGATCATTGAAGTGACGATTTTGAATAGCGAGTGGTGGAACACTAGCTATTGATCGTTGAAGGCACATTGGACGTGACTTCAACTTAGATGCACTTATCATACTAAGGAAACCTTTAACATTCAAGGTTTTAGTATAAAAAAGGGCGTCGTTCAGTAGCGAGTTTTACGAAACTCTCTATTCGGACGACGTCCTTTTTCTATTGTTTTTTACATATCAGAGTTCTGCACTCGCTCTTAAAACGAGTAGGTCCATCTAGCCGACGCAACAAAGTAGATCGGTCACCAATGCGGTTCCAGCATGTGGTGTGACGTTAGCAGGGGAAGGACGGAAAGCCCTGTACATAGCCTAAGTCCCTTCGGGGATATGGTAAAGATCGTTGAGAGGTTCAGACGGGGTCATATGGTACGACCGGAGGCAGTCCCACGACAAACGGTGGGGGAGTTCCTCGTAGGCGGCTGTATGATTGCTGTGACACGACGCAGGACGGCTCTGGCCGTCGTGCAGTGGGTTATGTGACGAGTCGCCGAAAGGCAGCAAGGTAGGGCGTGGAAACGCCTTGTGTGCGCGATAGTAGCGCAGCGAGTCACATGTCGGGGTTGAGACACCCCGGAGTCTTGGAACGCCTAGACATACGGATACCTCGTCTTGCACTAGACGGAGAACGTGGTGGGCAGATTTTAACCGCATCCTTTTTCAAAGGGGTTAGTCTGCCCATCCAGCCGTTTCCTATCTTCCCTACCGGAGTATGCCCGGTGCGCTCTTGGGTTTCAAGTCTTTTTCTTTCCAAGCTCTAAAAAGAAAAGAACAAAGAGCAAACAGATCAGCGAGGAAACAGTAGAAGATGCAAATTCATATGTGGCACGAGGAATACGAGCCTAGCGTAGTCTGGCGACGTGTTCCGCATGTGCCCCGACAAGCGAGCGAAGGCGTAAACGCCGTAGCGAAGTGCGTTCAGCAGAGAGAAGAAAGACCTGGAGAGGATCGCCCGAGACATCCGACAGGATGCCAGGGCGATCCAGAAGGACGACAGGAAGGTGTTAGCCCTAATCTTGGAGAATGAAGAGGGTAAGAGGGAAGGTTGGCAACAACCAAAGAAGAAAGGATGGTCTCCGATGAAGAACATGGACCTCACGATCTACGAGGTGACGGAACTGAACGAGCGCATGAAGTTCCTGGACCTGGCGAAGCAACATGCGCCAGTGGGCAAGGAGAAGCTACGAGAGGCGTTGAAGTCGGCCGGGGCGACGTTCGACCAACGGACCAAACGGTGGCACATCGACCGCAGCCATCCGAATGCGGACAAGAAAGTGCTCGATTTCGTTCAGACGAGCCGTTCCAGTGTGACAAAGGCGAAGCGTGTCGCCACGGATCCGTTGAAAATCGACCCGGTCACGGGGCAGTCCCGGCTGGATGACGACTATTTCGCGATCGAGACGAAACCGGAACGGATCAATCGCAAAAAAGTTTCGTTGGACATGGATGTGGCGCTACATAAGCAGTTGAAGCAGATCGCCCTGGAGAACGATGTGAAACTCTACGAGTTGGTCGAGGGCGTGCTGCGGAATTACGTCGAGAAGAAAAAATAACAAAAGGAGTGATGAAGATGTTGATGACGATTCAAGGATTCGAATCGAGGTACGAGGAAATCATGCGAGAGCCGTCGATCCGCCGGCGAGACGAGCAACTAAGAGAATTGATGATCGAGATGGAGATGATCTTCAAAATACCGATGCTGAAGAACACGACCTGGGAGAAAGAGAACCCCCAGGTGATCGAACTATACCGGAAGGTGTCCGACTCGAGAAACCTCTAAAAAGGGCGAAAAAACGTCAAGTTTGCGTGAAATAAAAACTCCACGCAAACTTG
>NZ_JACSMB010000040.1:0-4136 GCF_018618455.1 Exiguobacterium sp. s142
AACGTGGTGGGCAGATTTTAACCGCATCCTTTTTCAAAGGGGTTAGTCTGCCCATCCAGCCGTTTCCTATCTTCCCTACCGGAGTATGCTCGGTGCGCTCTTTGGTTTCAAGTCTTTTTCTTTCCAAGTTCTAAAAAGAAAAGAACAAAGAGCAAACAGATCAGCGAGGAAGCAAGAGAAGATGCAAATTCATATGTGGCACGAGGAATACGAGCCTAGCGCAGTCTGGCGACGTGTTCCGCATGTGCCCCGACAAGCGAGCGAAGGCGAAAACGCCGTAGCGAAGTGCGTTCAGCAGAGAGAAGAACGACCTGGGGAGGATCGCCCGAGACATCCGACAGGATGCCAGGGCGATCCAGAAGGACAAATAAGAAGGGATTAGCCCTAGAAACTTAGAATAAAAAAAGGTAAGAGGGAAGGTTAGTTAAAAGTTAGGAAGGAAGGTGTGTGGCTATGAAGAACATGGAATTGACGATCTTTGAGGTCACCAAGTTGAATGAGAACATGAAGTTCCTCGATTTGGCGAAAGAACATGCGCCGGTGGGCAAGGAGAAGCTTCGCGAGGCATTGAAGTCGGCTGGGGCGACGTTCGACCAACGGACCAAACGGTGGTATATCGACCGCAGCCATCCGAATGCGGACAAGAAAGTGCTCAATTTCGTGCAATCGAGTCGCGTCAATACACCGAAACCGAAGAAAATCGCGTCTGAGCCGTTGAAGATCGACCCGGTCACGGGACAGTCCCAGTTGGACGACGATTATTTCGCGATCGAGACGAGGCCTGAACAGATCGTCCGGAAGAAAGTCTCGTTGGACATGGATGTGGCGTTACATAAGCAGTTGAAGCAGATCGCCCTAGAGAACGACATGAAACTCTACGAGTTGGTCGAGGGCGTGCTTCGAGATTACGTACGTAAAAAAATGTGACTCGACCGAAAGGAGATTTATTGATGAAGAAGATGCTCGTTGTTCTCTTGTCAGCAATCTTGTTTTTACAAGGATGTTCTACGAACGAAAGTGATCAAGAACTTGTTGAGTGGGGAGAATATAGTACGTCCCAGGAAGAACGATTGAAGAAGAATAGAATCGATTTTAAGGTCGAAGACGACACGATCTATATCGAGGAGAAAGACTTGAACAAAGCCGTAGCATGTTGCAGTTGATTTCAAAATAAATCGCTTAAAAAGAGCGAAAAGATGTATGTTTGCGTGAAATAAAAACTCCACGCAAACTTGACGACGGTCTCAAGCCGAAGTCTGAAAAAAAGGCAAAAAACGACCGATTTCACAAACTTATGGGGTGAAAAAAATGAAACAACCTGCTTACAAATTAGCAGCTTTTGTTTGTCCGAATTGTATGGCGTATGCCAAACAAGATTGGTACACGATGGATTTTCAAACAGTTCAAAATTATATGACACAGCAGTCGCACAACATTTTTTTGAAAGGGCAATTACCTGATGATGAAATGGATGAAGGAGATTCAAAGATTGCTTTTGCCGAGTGTTCTTCGTGTGAGCAAATATCTTTTTGGCTAAATCAAGAAATGAAATATCCTTTGATTAGTAATATTGAAATGCCTAAAGACCTTATGCCTTCAAAAGTGAAGGCTTTGTACGAAGAAGCACGACAAGTTTTCCCTGTATCGCCCAGGTCGTCAGCAGCTTTATTACGCTTAGCTCTGGAAGTGTTACTTCCACATTTAGGTGCAAGAAAAGGAAAGTTAAACACAATGATTGGACAGCTTGTAGAAGAAAGAAAAGTTTTTAAAAGAGTACAAGAAGCCATGGATTATTTGAGAGTCACAGGGAACGAAGCAGTACACCCGGGAGTTTTAGATAAAGAAGACAGAGATGACTCGGAAGTTAGTTTAGGACTATTCAAAATAATAAACTATATTGTTGCGGAAACTATTGAAAGTGATGCGATGGTAGAAGAGTTGTATCAAATACTTCCGGATCCAATCAAAAAAGGAATTGAAAATCGGGATAAAGATAAAAGAATAGAGAATTAAAATTCAACATTTTTCTTGAGGTATTATAGTTTACGATTCTTTTTTTTGAATGGTTTTTCGTGTCCAAAGAGCATAAGGGGAAACTGCTATCACTTTCCGTGATAGCCCAGGCAGAGCCTGGGGTTTTCCGTGATATCATCAAAAGTCCAAAAATGGCACGAAATGTGCCAGTGAAAACAAGGAAGTGGCACAAAATGTTCCACTTTTTTATTCGTCGTTCGCGTCCATATACAATTTGAAAATGAAATTCCGTCGCGCTTCTCGTTGCGCTCGTGTCTTGATGTACGGATTCTCTTTTTCGTATTCGATGATGTCACTTTCGAGGAAGAGAGCCGTCCGATTGTTCGCGACATATTGCACGGGGAGAGGGAATTTGGTCTCTCCTTTTTTGTCGTGCAGACTTTGCCGTGGCATATCCCAACGAACAGAAAGGTCGGCGATCGTCAGTAGTTTTGGTATGTCGTTTGGTTTGGTCATTCGTGATCGTTGCATGTTGTTTTTGTCCCTTCACGAGATATCGAAGATAAGGAGTGCCCATTTACATACTGACACTTGTCAGGCAGTATTTATGGTCTCCTTTACAGTCGAAAAAAGCAACAGCTTTAACCTTCGGATTTTGTATTTTCTGTTCACATCCTAAAAAGCGTTCAGTTCCACAGTGAACTGAACGCTTCGTACATCGGAATATGGAAAAATACTTTATGTTTGCAGGTTATCTTTTTCTTACAAAACAAAAGTGACAAACACGTTTGTTATAATATTTGCCATAATGCGATTCATACCTTTACTAATGAAATACTTTGAAATCGCCGCTTTGAAAGAATCATCTGAGTTGGAAAGGAGATCTACTAGATGAGTGACGCCTTGGTAGTGAAGATATGACATGGGGATTCCGTGGAAGCTTTCCATTTTATCGACCCATTCATCCCATTTTGCTCTTCCGATCTTTTGCATTGTAGCTTTAATTGCCTTAGCCCCTGCTTTAGCTGCGAGTGTAACTTTACCCATAGTTTCATATTGCCCTTGACTTGATGCAGCTTCCAATTTTCTAACTACTTCTTCGGTAAATACAGGATCTCCGAATGCGTCTGGATCTGATTTGATAAACTCTATGAAGTCTTGATGAGAAGTGTTATTAGTGATTAGAACTGGTAATTGGCCGTTTGGTGAATCTGCCGCTTTTGCAGAAATTGATGGAGCGATTGCTGAAAAGCTCAAAGATAAAGCTAATGTTGTAGCTAAGACTTTCTTTTTATTCATTCAAAAATCCCCCTTATTCTTTTGAAAAAATGGTAAAATTATTACTGTTAAAGTATATAAAAAAGGAAAAAATAGTTCAATAATAGGAGTGGTAATTTTGGAAAAAAAAGATTTGAAAACACCATCTTATATGAAAAATGTTCCATTTTTCTTTATTACTGCACTGGCTGCTCCGGTAGCAATGTTGTTGGTCTTTCTTAATTGGGGCAAACTTACTTCTCAGATGAGGAGCAATCATTTGACGTTTTCTATATTGATGACTTTATTGTATGTGTCAAAAATACTTCCGGACGGAACATTTAAAATCATTTTTTCAGCACTAACGATAACCCTTATTATTTTTGTGACTTACATTTTTTTGGGTGGGGGAAGAAAAAAATAAAGTAGCAAACCCTGTAATGAATAAAGGCATAAATCGATTTTTTTAAAGGAATTATATTGTCAGAAAAATCAAGAACGCGTACAATAGGCAGTAACAAAATACGGACGGAACAACAAAAAACGCCACTTCTCCTATCAACCTGTCGCCAAACGGGTTGATGATCATCGAAGTGACGCTTTTGAATAGCGAGTGCTCAGAACACTTGCTATTGAACTGTTGAAGTCACTGGTCCGTGACTTCAACTTAGATGCACCTATCATACTAAGGAAACCTGAAACATTCAAGGTTTTAGTATAAAAAAGGGCGTCGTTCAGTAGCGAGCTTCACGAAACTCGCTACTCGGACGACGTCCTTTTTGTATTGGTTTTTTACATATCAGAGTTCTGCACTCACTCTTAAAACGAGTAGGTCCATCTAGCCGACGCAACAAAGTAGATCGGTCACCAATGCGGTTCCAGCATGTGGTGTGACGTTAGCAGGG
>NZ_JACSMB010000005.1:0-182945 GCF_018618455.1 Exiguobacterium sp. s142
AAGATGATTTTACTCATGATTGTTTCTCCCGTCTGAATGAATAGGTTCATTATAGCGATTCGTACGCACACGAAAAACCCCGAGTGAGGCACTTTTTCAAGTGTCCATCATTCGGGGTTCAGTTCAGTTTTAGAGAACCTGGGCTTTTCCTTATTGTTTGATGCGGACCGTGAACGGACCGTCCGCGGTGACGTCTGCGAAGACGACCGAGACCGGATAGGCATGTTTGCCTTGGACCGGCTCACTTAAGCGAATCGTCGTGTTCGCGATCGCCTCGTCCCCGCTCACGAGTTCGAGCGGTAACTGTTCGACGTTCAGTTCATGCTCGTAGCCGTTACGGAGAAGCAATGTCGCCGTGACGTTCGTCTCACTTGTTTCGACCGAGACGAGCATCAAATTGAACTCATTCTCGCCGACGGGCGGTGTCGACACGTTCGTGCGACGGAGCTGTTGCCACGCCGTGTTCGAAAATTGTTCGACTTCCTCATCTAGAAGCATCTGTAACGGATCGATCGGATTCATTTGGAAGACGAGTCGCATCGACGTCAGTTCTTCCGCTTCAAACTCGCCGAACAGTTCATCTGCAAAAAAGTCCAAATAGACCGGTTTGCTCGTCCACGGCTCGAAGCTCGGAAGGTCGACGCGGCTCAATACTTTCCGCCCGAGCGGAACGTTGTCTTTGTTCAAGAGGAGAACCGGCAATTCATTGACTTCGAACGAGCTCGGGAGCGTGTTCCGGAACAAGGCGACGAGCGACAATCCGCCCATCAAGTTTTCAGCGTGCAACAGTTCGATCGACAGTTGATTGTCGAGAAGTGCTGGTAGCCGCTTCGCATGATAGCGGAACATATACTCGTCTTCTTTTGGAATCCCCATGTCGCTATCGATCACGAGCGTCAATTGACGGCCTGTCTCGGTCTTCCCTGTATCGATCTGTTTACGTTTACGAAACCCTAACATATTACTCCTCCTCCAATTGCGTGACGAAATAGCGGTCGAGCTGACATACTTCCGTCGTCACTTCACGGGCAATATTGACATACGTCTGTTCGAAGATTTCAAATCCTTCTTTACCGAACTGACGACTCGGGTCTTCCTGCCCATAACTGCGGAGTCCGATGCCTTCTTTTAATCCGCTCATCGTCGTGAGGTGGTCCGTCCATTTTCCGTCCAACGCCCGTAACAGTGATTCTTTGACGAACGTCACGACTTCCTCGGCTTGAAGACGGGCCTCGGCCGTTTTGACGATGTCGTCGATCCACGGCGCAAGCTCTGCCTTCAATTCCAACGAGTCGGCGATCTCATCTGACCAGACCGGCTCGCGTGTCGTCAAGTAGACGAGGTCTGTCTTCAACTCGTCGAGCGGCCACTCTTCTGGGACGAGCTCGTCCGAGACGTGCATGTCGATACTGTTCGCTAAAGCGAGATGCATCATGCCGAGCACGTTGTTCGTGATTGCCGCAGCGTCGGCGTTGACCGCCTGATCGCGGATCGTGTAGATGATTTTCCGTTGTTCGTTCAAGACGTCGTCGAGCTTGAACAAGTAGTCCCGAATCGAGACGCCGAGTCCTTCGATCGTCGTCTGGGCGTACTCGATGACGTCAGCCGCGTCTTTTGCGGACACTTCGCCACGTTCGTCCGGCTTCAGTTTCTTCTCGATCCGCTCCAGTTTTTGGATCGCGTAACGTTTGACGATCTCATCTTCGAGCGAGACGAAGAACTGCGTCGCACCGGGATCGCCTTGACGTCCTGAACGGCCACGGAGCTGGTTGTCGACACGTTGCGACTCATGGCGTTCCGTCCCGATGACGAACAAGCCGCCCACTTCTTTCGATTTCGCGTCAAGCATGATATCGGTCCCGCGACCGGCCATGTTCGTCGCGATTGTCACTTTGCCGAAGCGTCCGGCGTCAGCGATGATGTCCGCTTCTTGCGTGACCGTCTTCGCGTTCAACACCTCATGCTGAATCCGCTGTTTCGACAAGTGCTTACTGATGGCCTCGGACTGGGCGATCGACGTCGTGCCGATCAACACCGGGCGTCCCATCTCATGCAGCTCGACGACTTTGTCGGTCACGGCCGCATACTTTTGGTCGACCGTCATGAAGATACGGTCCGGGTGGTCTTCGCGCAAACGCGGCCGGTTCGTCGGCACTTGGACGACGTCCATGTTGTACGTCTTCAAAAACTCTTGGCGAGACGTCTGGGCCGTCCCGGTCATACCGCCGATGAGCGGATACATCCGGAAATAATGCTGAATCGTGATCTCGGCCGTCGTCTTGTTCTCCTCGGTGATCGTGACGCCTTCTTTTGCCTCGAGCGCCTGATGGAGCCCTTCCGACAGACTGCGTCCTTCCATGATCCGTCCCGTGAACAAGTCGATGAGCTCGATCTTGTCTTCTTTGACGATATAGTCGACGTCTAGTTCGAACAAGACGTTCGCCCGGAGCGCTTGGACGAGGTAGTGATAGAGCACTTGATGCTCGGCGCTGAACAAGTTATCGACCGCGAACATGTCTTCGATTTTCAAGATCCCGGAGTCAGTGAGCGCCGTCGATTTCGATTCGAGGTCGACTTCGTAGTCCGCCTCGTCGAGCTCGGTGACGACACGTTGCGCCAACTCCTTCAAGCGGATGTGCGAGCGGTCTTTTTGGGCGATGATGAGCGGCGTCTTCGCCTCGTCGATCAAGATGCTGTCGACTTCATCGATGATGGCGAAGTGGAACGGGCGCTGGACGCGCTCTTCCGGTGACCCGACCAAGTGATCGCGCAAGTAGTCGAACCCGAACTCGGTCCCGACGCCGTATGTAATGTCGGCCTGGTAAGCAGCGTGCTTGTCGCTCTGTTCCATCTCAGGAACGTTCAACCCGACCGAGAGACCAAGAAAATCGTGGATCTGCCCGATTTGGTTCGCGTCACGCGTCGCGAGATATTCGTTGACGGTGATGACGTGGACGCCTTTGCCTTCGAGTGCTATGACGTAACTCGGGAGCGCGGCGACGAGCGTTTTCCCTTCTCCGGTCGGCATCTCGGAAATGTTCCCTTCGAGGAGGGCGAACCCGCCGATGAGCTGGACGTCATAGTGACGCATGCCTAAGACACGCACCGCCGCCTCACGGACGAGGGCGAACGCTTCTTCGGCGACATCATCGACTTTGGCGCCGTCGATGATTTTTGCTTTCAATGTTTCGGTATATGTGCGCATCTCGTCGTCCGAGAGCGCCTGCATCGTTGTCTCTAATTGGTTGATCCGGTCGACGCGTCGCTGATAGCCTTTCAAGCGTCGGCTCTGGTCATTCGTCAATTGCTTTACAAACTGAATCACGTTGTAGCCTCCATTTAGTTCACAGTCATTGTCAAATCCATACCCGTCTATTATAGCGAAATTTTGCTCATTTCGGAGACTTTTTTACGAAAACTTCCTAAAAGATGGTTTTTAAATTGTGAAATTCCTATAAAAATTGGGTAAATTTCAAAATATATTTACAAGTTTATTTTCATTTTTCTATTTGAGACGGTTTGAGACCGTGATACGATAAGAAAAACAGAACATTTGTTCGTAAAAAAGGAGATGGGATCATGCGCCGGCGGATCTTCTGTGTCGACAGCGTCTCATTTTATGCCAGCTGCGAGTGCGCGGCCCGTAACTTGAACCCGTACAAGACGAAGCTCGTCGTCTTATCGAACTTACAGGACAGCGGCGCCCTCGTCCTCGCCGCGACCCCCCCGCTGAAACGGCTCGGCATCAAGACCGGCTCCCGGCGCTTTCACATCGACCGCCTGCCTTGGCATGAACGACGGCACGTCCTCTACGCCGAGGCCCGGATGAGCCACTACTTGAACGTATCGGTGCAAATCGTCCACATCCTGCACCAGTTCGCACCGCCTGAGGCGATCCGCGTCTACTCGGTCGATGAGACGCTCGTCGACTTGACGGGGACGGAGCGCTTGTTCGGGAACGATGACCACGTCGCCCGCCTCATCCGCTCGACCGTCTTCCGCTACACCGGCGTCCCGGTCACAATCGGGATCGGACCGAACAACGTCCTCGCCAAACTCGTCCTCGACTTGCATGGCAAAACGACCGGTGTCGCCAGTTGTGCCCTCCACGACGTCGAACGATTGATCCATCCGGCCCCGATCGAGAAGATGTGGGGCGTCGGTGCGAAGATGGCGGTCCATCTCCATCGGCTCGGCATCGACACGATCGGCGACCTGGCCCGTTATCCGCTCGACGTGTTGCACGATAAGTTCGGTGTCATCGGCGCCGAGCTGTGGCACCACGCCTGGGGCATCGACGAGTCGCCGACGATCCTGCCAACGAATTCGTTGTTCGGGGCGAAACGCCAACGGCCCCGGACGATTGGCCACGGCATCACGCTCATGAAAGACTATACGACGGAAAGTTCGATCCGACTCGTCTTGCAGGCGATCGCCGTCGAGGTCGGGATGCGGACGCGGCAGTCCGGACTCGTCGGCGGCAGCATCCATCTCGGTGTTCGCTACACTCGGACGAGCGAGCGGCGCGGCTTCAGCAAACAAAAAAAGCTCGCCCGCTTCACAGCGGACGAGCTTGAGTTTTTGCCGGTCCTGTTCCAACTGTTTCTTGAGGCGTGGGACGAGACCGAGGCGGTCCGTTACGTCTCGGTCGCCCTCGGCAAGCTCGAGCCCCGGAGCGGCCACGTCCAGCTGTCGTTGTTCGAGGACGAATGGGCCCGGGCCCGTCGGTTCGACTTTTTAGACCTCGTCGATCAATTGAACGTCCGCTTCGGCCGCGGCACGATCCGTCCGGCCTCGAGTCTACTGAAAGACAGTCCGCTCCGCACGCGGCAACGCCTGATCGGCGGACATAAACAAGGAGGTGAACCGTCATGAGCCAGACCCGCTACAAAGACCGCGGTGAATTGAAGTGGATCCCGTTTCTCATGCCCGAACACGTGGCGCTGCTCAAAAAATATTACGCCCACGTCCAAAAGATCGAGCTGCCCGACATCGACGAGCAACTCCTTTATCTGTGGCAGACCGAGCTCGAACGGGCCATCCGGGAAGGCGACCAAGTCGAACTGACGTTGTTCGAGGATGGTCTCGCCCGCTCCGTGCGTGGCTACGTCCATGCCATCTATTACGCCGAACGCGAAGTCGAACTGTTCGACACGGACGTGCGCCGCATCCCGTTCAGCCACATCCTGTCGGTCCGTTAAGACGCGTCAATCGCGTCTTGCGTCGTCTCGAACGTCACAATCCCGTCGAGGACGCCATAGTGATCGAGCGTCTGCCGCACGGGTTCTGATAAGTGGGCGAAAACGACACGTCGATCCGCCGCTTTCAGTTCCCGGACGACCCGGCGGACTTCTTCGACCGCCGTCACATCGATGACCGGACAGCGATGGAAGTTGAAGATGAACACGTCGGGCTCATTATGGATCTGTTGCAGGACGTGCTCGAACATCTCGATCGCCCCAAAGAAGAGCGGCCCTTCGACGCTGAAGACGACTTGGCCGTCGCGCGTCACGTAACGTTCCGTCTGTTCGCGGACGTCGATCGTATCGGCCATCCGTTTCGCGAACAAGGCGAGCGCACAGATGACCCCGACCTCGACGGCGACGACGAGGTCGACGAAGACGGTCAGGCCGAGTGTGACGAGCAAGACGAGTGACTCGGCCGACCGATGCTTGAGCATCTCAAAGACGTGGTGCCGCTCCGACATGTTCCAAGCGACGCGCATCAAGATCGGCGCGAGTGCGGCGAGCGGGACGTAGCTCGCGAGTGGCGCCAAGACGAGTACGGCGAGAAGCACCGTCAACCCGTGGATGACACCGGAGCGACGGCTGACGGCTCCGGCTTGGATGTTCGTCGCCGTCCGGGCGATCGCACCTGTCGCCGGGATGCCGCCGAAGAACGGGACGACGACGTTGGCGAGCCCTTGCCCGAACAGTTCCTTGTCCGGGTTCATCTTCGTGCCGGCCATGCCGTCCGCGACCGCACCTGACAACAGCGATTCGAGCGCCCCGAGGAAGGCGATGGCGAACGCCGATGGGAGCAGCGTCGCGATCAAATCGAGGTCGATCGTGAGCCAGTTGAAGTCAGGCAGTCCGCTCGGGATGCCACCGTAGGCGCTACCGATCGTCGCGACTTCGCCAGAGATGACGAGGCTGACGAACGTCGGCACGAGCATCGCCATCAAGAGGAGCGGCAATTTTACGGGCAGTTTCGGCACGAGCCAGAGCGTCAGAAAACCGATGGCGGCAATGAAAACGGGCCAAAGACTCGCCTTCGGCAATGACGTCACGAGCTGAAGGAAGTTCTCATGGAAGTGCGGCTCCTTCTCGAACGTGATGCCGAACAGTTCATCGAGCTGGTCGACGAAGATGACGACGGCGATCCCCGCTGTAAAGCCGATTGTGACGGCGCGCGGCATGAAGCGGATGAGCCGGCCGACGCGGAGCACACTCATAAGGAACAGCAAGATCCCGGCGAGAAATGTCGTCACGAGCAGCCCTTCGTAGCCATGCGCCAGCATGACGCCCGAGACGATCGGGATGAAAGCGCCGGTCGGTCCGGCGATTTGGAACGTCGAGCCCCCGAACAGGCTGACGAGGATGCCGGCGATGATGGCCGTATAGAGTCCATACACCGGTCCGACGCCCGAGGCGATCGCGAACGCCATCGCGAGCGGAACGGCGACGACCCCGACGGTGATCCCTGCCGAGATGTCTTTTTGCCACGCCTCGCGCTTACTTATTAAATTTTCCATCTTACATTCCTTCTTTCCATTAGTTCGAAAACAAGTTCAGTGTACGCCTGTCACCACTTCTTGTAAACGTCACAGAAGAAACGTTTACATAATCGACAAACCAAAAAGATATAATAGTCTCACTTTTGATCAAACCGTATAGAACTGCACTGAGATACAATGATAAAAAGACGGTTCGGTCATTTAGCCAGTAATATTAGTTAAGAGAGGGATCTGCCTATGGAAGACCAGTTAAATATCCTAAAAGACCTTTCAAAATACCGTTCTCCAAGTGAAATGGACAGTTACTTCAACGAAATAATTGCAACTCTAAAACGTGATCGGCTGGCTTTAAAAGTCTCTAGGTTACGTAAAGGCTGGTTTAAAGAGTTTCAAGAAGAGTTTGTTCCAGCGTACGTGTTTTCACTTTCTCCTTATTTTCCGAAAGATGCGAAAGTCAAAATCATTATAGGTAATCAAAATTACGATTTCGTAGTTTTAAACCCTGACGGTGCAGAGGAAAAGTACGAAGTAAGTTCTTATATAGATGGAGAACAAGAGGTGGCAATCGCTAAAGCCTTAAATAAAGATGGGGTTTGGAGTTCACGCTTAAGAAGTTATGAGCATTTAGAAGAGAAAACTGCAACTTACATGGAGAAAACGAAGAATAATATTAAAAAGAAATCCATGAAAGATTATACAGACATTTCTTTAATTTTCAGTGTGACTACTTTTCAGTTCGCACCTGTATTAAATACTAGACCAGAGTTCTCAATCGAGAACTTGGTTAATTTCATACAGGCGACCCCGTTTAGAGCAAAACATATTTATTTGATTGTCGAAGACGGTAAAGATAGCCATACAGTGGGTTCGAAAATCATTAAAGTAAAATAAGCACTTATGATGGTTTGAACCAAGAAAAAATCGAGTCGACTTTATACTCTGTTCTCTTATACCTAATTCTTCTGAGGAAAGTTCGAAGAAACAAAAAGACGTATCCATCACGTGATGGACACGTCTTCGTTAATTCGTCGGTGCTTCGACGACTTGATCACCCTCGTCCGCCTCTTCCCCAAGCAAACGGACGTGGCGGCCGAATAGCCACATGACGACGAGGTGGGCTTTCGCCTGCGTCTTCGTATAGAACCACCACGGCATGGCCGGCACGAACTCGTGGATGGCGATAAGCCCCTCGTTCGAGTCCGGGAGCCGTCTAAACTCGAGGCGGCCGGTTTTATCGTCCTCGGTCAGCTTCGCGAACAGTCCTCCGTCGATCTCGAATGATGCCATGTCGTCTGTCGCCGCATCTTCAAGCGACAGATGGAGTGCGACGAGTGATGGGCGCAAAAGCGCGATCTCCCAATCATCCTGTTCTTTCGTCGTCTGGATGAGCGGATACGCGACCCGCCCGAGCCATTCGAAATATTCGTCGGCCATCCAGGCAGCCGATTTATCGTCCGGCAGACCGAAGCGTTGAATCGAACGGACCGTATACTGTTGCGGCGCTTTTTTCTTCTTGCCGGCCGACTTCTGCTTCTCTTCTTCCTCGAGCGCGTACTCGACCGCTTCCTTGAACGGGATCTCGCCTTGTTTGACACCGGTCGTATCTTTCGCGACCATGGCGTGATCCATGCTCTCGACGAGCGGATAGACGGTGTCTTTCGGCTCACCGGTGACAGCCATGACCCAAAGCCGTGACAGCTTGATCGTCGGGAACGGGAAGTCGATCATGACGCGACGCTTGCCCATGACGTCAGCCGTATCTTCGATCATCTTTCGATACGTCATCACTTCCGGACCGCCGATGTCGATATGATGGTCGTACAGCGACTCGGCCCCGACGACCGAGATGAGCGCTTGGACCGCTTCACGCAGGTCGATCGGATGCGTCTCCGTCTTCGTCCAGTTCGGGAGGACCATGACCGGGAGTCGTTTGACGAGTTTCGCGAGAATCGGAAACGACGACCCTTCCGGACCGATGATGAGTCCGGCCCGGATCGTCGTCACCGGAACGCCTTGGCCACCGAGGATGCGTTCGACTTCAAGGCGGCTCTTCAAGTGCCGTGACAACGTCTTCGACTCTTTTGGAATGATGCCGCTCAAATAGACGATCTGCTCGATATCGTTCGCGCTCACTGCCCGGGCGAAGTTATCAGCGATGAGCGCGTCCATATCCTCAAACGTCGCCTGCGTTAGCCCACCGTCCGGGATCATCGAGTGGACGAGGAACATGGCGTAGTCCGCCCCTTCGCACGCCTCGCGCGTCTGCTCATATGAGAACAAGTCGCACGACCGCCACGTGATATGGGCCTCGTCTTCCTTGTTCTTCGTCGAGCGGGACAAGGCGATAATGTCGTACTCTTCTTTTAAATGTTCCATCACGTTCGAGCCGATATAGCCGCTCGCCCCCGCGATGACGATGGTTTTCCGCATAGTGGTCACTCTCCCCTTCATTTGCACATAGAGGTTATGTACCCGTCTTGGACTGAGATTAAATCAGTCGCGAACCCTACAGTGTGCATTGGAAAATTTATGTAAACTAGAATCAATTACAGGAAGAGGAGGAATGGTTATGGGATTTTGGTATTTCTTGATGCTGTTGATTGGTGGCTGGCTCGTAATTCGTGCCCTATTCAAAAAGAACACGAACGGCCTCCTGCGGATTGGCACACTTGTCGTCGGTGGTCTGTTGATCGCACTCGGATTGTTCATGTTTCAAGATGGAAGTGCTGAAATCGTAGCTGATTTACTAAACTTGTAACCACGGATCGCATGCGAGGTAGTAAATCTACGTATTAAACTTTTAACATGAACCTTTATGCCATCGGCCCAAGGTTCATGTTTTTATTTTATTTGAGACGCAGCAAACCGTTTCAGCTCCTCGCATAATACAAATAAGCGAGCTTCAATTGCTTGCCTGTCCCCGTAACGAATGATGTCTTCGGGGGTTATATCTTTTAAGAGTAACTGATGGTGAACAAAAGCTGTTTCAAGCAGCTGGAGTAATTGCTCGCCTCTCACCTCACGGATCACTGCTTTATTCCCTTCACTGTACCCGGCAAGAAACCCTTCAGCCATTCCTTTTAATTGTTGCTCACATAAATCGAACCGATGCTTTTTATATCGCTCTGTCTGCGAAAGAACAAGAAAGAATGTCTCATACAGGTTCATAAAATTACCCGCCATTCCTCTTGGAGCATATAAACTCGGATAGGGATCGATCAAACAGACCTGGTCGTCCCGCAACAAAATGTTTTCTGGAGAAGCGTCTTGATTGACGAGACTTATATTCACGACTTGCTGATTTCGTAGCTCCGTCGCTGCTATTAAAGCTTGTGGGACTTTTTCATCCTGAAACTGTGGATATACAGTACATAACGTCTCATAATCCGCTATATGTTCCGCACTTTCTTCTTGGATGAAGGCGTGGAGTTCCCCCTCTAACACACCGTGCAACCCTTTTTCTTCTGTCCACGTCAAGTAACCCATTCCGCTGATTTCTTGAGAAACTTGATCTGTCTTCCGGTAAATTCCCCCTATTTGTTTACCAATCTGCAGTACTTGTTCCTTTGTCATCGTATGCAAGTCAATCTGATCTCCCCCATACGACTCTAACGTATAGGTGAGATCAGCTGATACATAGAACTCGTAAAAGTCTGGTGCGGCTCCGTTTACTGCTTGATTGACAGACTGGTAGTACAATTTCGTAGCGGCGTATTCTGCGGTTAGTTCCTCTTCGTTAAACGAGATAGACTTTCCGTAGGCAATGTCTTTTGGGATGCGCAAGACAAGCTCGCGATTCTCTTTCACTACTTTCCACGCATCATGCCATGCCCCTGAACCGAGAAAGGCTGGATCACTTACATCGGCATGCTGGAGCACCCGTTTTAACCTTGCTTTATTCATATTTACACCCGATTTCCTGAATGCTTTATCTTCGATATCTCTGAGTCCTATTCTGAACCGAAGTCCTATTTAAAATTCTTTATTCCATCCATAGTTTTCTTCCAACAGCTCGCCATTTTCCGCAATATAGTCTACCATCACATACCCATGCTGTAGTTTATCTTCAGTTTTTAAATACGATATAAAATCATTAAATAGGGCTTCATCATCATCTTGTTTTTTTCTACGGAGTGTAATTCCAATCGTAGGTACAGCGTCATGTTCTTTATAGCTCCCTGGATTAGACGGTTCAAGACCTAGCTTGTTACCTATCTCTTCGTCATAAAGAGCGAAAACATCAGTAGTGTCCCCAAAATTCTGTTTTACGTAAGGTGTGATTTCTTTCTCTAATTCATCTGCCCATTTATCAGCAGCATACGTATCTATCATTTGTCTTGTCGTCTCATCATAATAAACAAAGAATCTCGTTTGATTTCTTTTATCTACAACTTCGGCTGCATAGTCGAAATTAAAATTACCCATGTTATCAAAATACACATCATATATTTCAAACTGATCATCGAAATGTTCTTCTAAATAGATTTCTGCTTGCTGTTTCACTTTTTCTTCTTCATCCTTGTCTGGCTTCATGGATTGAACAAACGAGAATGCAAGGACAGAAATTCCTAGCACAATTACCCCGACAATAATCAATGTCACTTTTAAAAATTTTCCCATGTAGATTCCCCCTGATAGAACGCCTAATCTACAGCTTTTTGTCCATCGCAATCGACGAAACCGAATAACCCATCTTTTTGTATAACTCACACGCGTGTTCATTAGATCCAAACACACTGAGTCCGACTGAATGTGCACCTAAATCTTTCACTACACTGTCTTCTACCATTTTTAGTGTGGCTGTACCGTATCCATTTTTTCGATGAGATTCGTTTATGTAAATGTGGTAGATGAAAGCTTTATTGGTCTCTTTTTGAAAACTGTACCAGATCACTCCCACTCTCTCATTTTCTTCGTGACAGAAAACATGAAATACATACTGTCCTTCGGTTGCTTGTTTTTCTGGAAATAAATTCGTTATCAGTTCACGAGAATCGTCCATCGCTTTTTCTAACGGAATCATAAAATTTTTCGCGAAATCTGAACCATAGTCAGGTATTAAAAACTCTAAATAAGTATCAAACTCTGATTCGTTCATTTGTTGAAAACTAATCGTCATCACATAACCTCCATGAATTAAAAAGTTAAATCCATCCATTTTTATAATTTACTTATTATACCATATTTAACTTTTATCTTTTAGCAGAAAGTCATCCTTGAACGACTGTACTGTCTCCCTTCACCATAACGAAGCGATCACACGTGGAAGTATAACGAAAGACAAGTCGAATCTCATTAATCAAGATTCGACTTGTCTCATGTCTTAGGTACCCAGTTGGCTTCAAACCCATTTTGCACAGCATAGTCGTACAGGTGAATCAATTTCGCCTCTTTATACGTGTTCATCTGCTCGGACACTCGCAACTCCTGATTGCGTTCCACAAGCGTATAAAGATAATCAATCTTCGCCATTCGATTGTTCTTGCTCGTATTACAAGTCGGACAAGCGAGGACAAAATTCCATAAGACATCATTCTGTATATACGACCACGGAATAAAGTGATCAACATGAATCTGTTTGAGCGGCTTCATACAATAAAAACAGATGGCGTGACCGTGACTCAGTAAAATCTGTTTAAACTCGTCGAGCGATTGCCGGGCCGAGACGAACTCGATTTTACTCAAAATCTGCTCCATCGCTTCTCGTGTATTGTATTTTTCTAAGAAGACAGCGAGTTGATAGTTCGTGACGTTCATCAATACCCGCTTGTACTTTTCGAAAAAGACGATATAGCTCGGCACAAGTTTGACCCACTCTTCTTTTCGATTGAACGAATAAATGGTCCCATCGAACGAAGCATAGAACGAGCCGTACACGTATTTCTTATAGAACCGATTCACGTTCCGAGTCAATTGTTGTTGCTGCTCATCCGGCAGGCGGTCAAAGTTCCAAGTGTACGGAATCTCATGCGTCGCTTGAAATGTGAGCATCGTTTTCTCTACCGAGCTCAATTTCCCAATTTGATTCACTTGTCGCAACCCGTTCGTCACAATCAAATTCCAATACATCTTCGTCACGTGTTTCGAGATTTGCTGGAACGTCAGTACACCCGAATCATTCAATTCGGTCGTACATTCGAGCAGCGCCTTCATGAGCATATGCTTGTATGTCGTCGTATGTGTCGCGTTCATTAAAAACTGTTGCGTGAAGCGCCACAAATCCGTTTCTGTTAAGTACTCACTTTTCGCTTCAGCGACTTCTAAATTCCAGCCCAATGACCTCACCCCCACTCATTCGTTACATCATCGATTATAACGAATGAGGAACAAGAGCGGATCAAGGTAAATCAAACAGGAGCCGAAAAATCTTTTTTGATTTGTTCTATATCGATATTTGTTTTTTCATGAATATAACGGACTAACGTATCATACTGTTCGACAGTATTTAGCTTTTTAAATTTCTCAACATCTCCTTCAAAGTCTTTAAAGTACTCGCTTTGATATTCAGGATTGTTAAAGAACTTTAGATATTCCATATAATCTTTCACGGTCATCTGGCTCACGATTTGAGAGAGAACTGCATCCCACTCTTTTATCCGACTCTCATGAATCTGTTTTTTGATGACGATGTCCTGCGCCTTCTCAAATTTAATTTGTTGAATGCATTGCTCCACTTCTAACTTATATTGGAACAACTCGTCTCGATTTCGAGTATCTACTGTAGGGATTACCTCTGTTAAATAATATTGATATCTCTTCTTTCGAGGATGCATGATTTTGTCTTTTGCTTTTTTAGGATTTGATTCTTTATTCGTACGCTTTCTAAGTTGTTCCGTTACACCAAGTGCACCAAATGCTCCAACAATTTCATTTTTATGAACAAGTGCAAACTTCCCTACTGCCGGACCATACTTTTTGACTCCGTTCATAATTAATTCCGTAGATTTTTTTGACATGAGGATTCCTCCTATGATGGTTATGTATATTCTCGTGACGATTTTTTAAAACGGCTCATAGTTTATATTCAACAAAGCAATATTCAATCCTTTTATCCCGTTCAAAAACCCAAATAATGGTGTCGTCCATTCAAGTTGTCCATTCACAAAGAAAGGATTATTGAGCAAACACTCAATAATCCTTTCGCAATAATGCTTTCTTATCATTCACCAGATGGTTTTTTATCTGTTTGCTTCTGCAAATATGCTTCTCGAATCTGATTAAGCTTCTCTTTTTTATTCGAAACAGCTGGTTTTTTACCGTCTTGATACTTGGCAGCAGCCACTTTACTTTTATGATCTAATTGATATTTTCCCATTCTTTTCACCTGCTTTAATTTAATAGCTCCATTAAAATCAAAGACCTTCTAATCTCAATGAAATTAGAAGGTCTTCATTAAAAATCATTGATTGCAGTCAATGTAGACTGCTAAAAAATGGAGACGGCGGGAGTCGAACCCGCGTCCGAAGGCATCGTAACGCATGCTTCTACGTGTGTAGTTTATCTATTGGATCTCAATGTGACACTGCCGATAAACAGGCGTTGTCGCATCCAGTCTGATTCATCTCTTCTTCGCGCCCTCAGACGGCGAGGTTGAAGCGTAGCTTGCTTAGTTTGAGACCCTGATAATCATCCACACAAGCGATGGATGTCAGGATCCGCAGGGCACTTAGGCTGCTGCGAGTTGTGTGTTAGTTTTGCCAGTTATAGGCGTTTGCGTTTTAACGAGGCCGACCCCTCGACACGCCACATACGACCGACCTACCCCCGTCGAATCCATAACGTCCCCGAGGTGGTAATTGGTACTATCACTACTATACCACAATCAGGTCTCGCTGTCAGTATTTTTGCCGGTCCCGGAGTGCCCGGTCGACGTCACGCTTCGCGTCTTTCTTCTTCAAGTCATCGCGCTTGTCATACTTCTTCTTCCCGCGCCCGATGCCGAGGAGACATTTAGCGAAGCCGTTCTTGAGATACACTTTGAGCGGGATGATCGTATACCCGTCCCGGCCTTGTGCGCCGATGAGCTGGTTGATTTGTTTTTTATGCAACAATAGCTTTCGGATACGGAGCGGCTCGTGATTGAACCGGTTCCCTTGCTCGAACGGGCTGATATGACAGTTGTGAAGCGTTGCCTCGCCACCGTCAAAGCGGACATACGCGTCGGCGATGTTGATCTTCGACTGGCGCACCGATTTAATCTCGGTCCCGGTCAACACCATGCCGGCTTCAATCGTATCTTCGATCGCATAATCGAAGGACGCTTTTCGGTTTTGCGCGAGCGCGTTCGAATCTTTCTTCTTGGCCATATTACTCAGTCCTTTATATCAAATTACGGAAGGGGTCTCCCCCTCCCGTCAGCGACGTTTCTTCGCTCCGCGTTTCGCGTCGCCTGTTCGTTTTTGACCGTCTTGTTTCTTCAGATCGAGCGCCGAACGTCCTTGTGACGATTTCGGCTTCTCGCCTGGCTTACTCGGCTTGCTCGCTTGGCCCGGTTTTCCCGGTTGTCCAGGCTTGCCTGGCTTACCGCGTTTCGGACGTTTGTCGTCACGCCCGCGTCCACCGCGCTTATCGTCTTTCTTCGGACGACCTTCCGTCGCTTTGATCGTCGTCGGTTGACGACGACGTGTCTGTTCCCGTTTCGGCATGCCGACGACCGTGAAGTCGATCGTGCGCTCGTCTAGGTTGACGGCGTCGACTTTGACCCGGACCGAGTCACCGATCCGGAACTGACGTTTCGTCCGCTCACCGAGCAACATGAGCTGTGACTCGTCGAAGTGGTAGTAGTCATCCATCGTTTGAAGACGGACGAGCCCTTCGATCGTGTTCGGGAGCTCGATGAACATCCCGAAGTTCGTGATGCCGCTGACGACACCGTCGAACTCTTCACCGAGACGTGACTCCATGTACTCGGCTTTCTTGAGCGCTTGCGTCTCCCGTTCAGCGTCGACCGAGCGACGTTCGCGTCTCGACGTCTGTTCAGCGATTGAGCTGAGACGTTCCTCGTACTTGGCGATCGTCTTGTCCGACAAGTCCTGGTTGAAGGCGTACGTCCGCATGAGACGGTGGACGATCAAGTCAGGGTAACGACGGATCGGCGACGTGAAGTGCGTATAGAAGTCGGTCGCAAGACCGAAGTGGCCGAGCGAGACATCGTCATACTTCGCTTGTTGCATCGAGCGCAACATGATCGTGCTGATAACAGGCTCTTCCGGCTGCCCTTCGATCGCTTTCAAGATCTTCTGAAGCGTCTTCGGTTCGACTTTTTGACCTTTGAAGCGTTCGATATGCACGCCAAAGTTGGCGACGAAGTCGAAGAAGAAATCGAGCTTGTCTGATTTCGGGTTATCGTGCACACGATAGATGAACGGGACGTCCATCTTGTGGAAGTGTTCGGCGACCGTCTCGTTGGCCGCGAGCATGAACTCCTCGATCAACTTCTCGGCGACCGAGCGTGGGCGCAAGACGATATCGGCTGCTTTCCCTTCCGTATCGACGATGACTTTCGCCTCGGCGAAGTCGAAGTTGATGGCACCGCGCGAGTTGCGGCGCGAACGGAGCACTTCGGCGAGTTCGGCCATGAGGTCGAATTCACCGATGTACGGCTCGTAGCGCGCGAGCGTCTCCTCGTCGTCACGTTCGATGATCTCACGGACGCTCGTATACGTCATCCGCTCCGTCGTCTTGATGACACTCGGGAACAGCTCATGGCTGACGACTTTCCCGTTTTGCGGCGAGATCTCCATGACACAGCTGAGCGTCAGGCGGTTGACGTGCGGGTTGAGCGAACAGATCCCGTTCGACAAGCGGTACGGCAACATCGGGATGACGCGGTCGACGAGATACACACTCGTCCCGCGCTCGAACGCCTCGACGTCGAGCGGTGAGCCTTCCTTGACGTAGTGCGACACGTCGGCGATGTGGACACCGAGTTCATAGTTGCCGTTGTTCAGTTTCTTGACGTGGACGGCATCGTCCAAGTCTTTGGCGTCTTCGCCGTCGATCGTGAAAATCGTCTCGTTACGCAGGTCGACACGGCCGATGAAGTCTTTCTCGTCCGCCTCTTCCGGCACAGCGTTCGCCTGGTCGATGACGTCTTCCGGGAACTCCGTCGGGATGCCGTGCTTGTAGACGATCGACAAGATGTCGACGCCAGGGTCGTTCTTATGTCCGATGATACGGACGACGTCACACGCTCCGGCGAAACGTCCATCCGGATACTTCGTGATGCGGACGACGACTTTGTGTCCTTCGACGGCACCGAGCGATTTATCTGTGTTGACGATCGGCCAGAAGTTGATGCGTTTGTCGTCCGGTTCAATGAAGGCGAACTGGTCGAGGCGACCGCTCGGGAGCGTGTACGTCCCGACGAATTCAGATAGGCCGCGCTTCAAGACTTTGAGCAACACGCCTTCCGTCTTGCCGCGGTTGTCCTCGCGTTTTTTGACGAGGATCGTATCGCCGTGATAGACGTCTTTCAATTGATCCGGTGGCAAGAACACGTCTTCTGTCTCGCCTTCGACCGACAAGAAGCCGAAGCCGCGTTGGTGGATCGAGATGATCCCGGCCGCTTGGCCGAGCACGGCGAGCGTGCCGTAACGGTTCGTCCGCGTCCGGCCGATCAAGCCTTCCGCTTCAAGTTCGTTCAAAGTGCGGATGAGCTCTTTAAAGGCATCCGTCGACTCGAGCGCAAGACGCTCGGTCAATTGGTCTACAGTCAGCGCTTTGTCGCTTGCCTGGATGATTTCTAGTAGTTGGTCACGTAAATTCAACGTGACACCTCCTTTTTCACACTGACCAGTCTAACGTTTCGAGAAAATCGAGCACGTCCTGGTGCAGTTTCTCTTTTTCTTTGTCGAGGGTGATCACGTGTCCCGAATGCTCGTACATGAGCAGTTCTTTTTGGAACGCGTTGATCGCCTCGTAGATCTCGTGTGCAGATTGAGGATCGACCATGCGGTCTTTCGCTCCTTGGATGACGAGCGCCGGTACGAAGATATCTTCGAGCCGAGACGTCGTCTCCTCGACGAACGCACGTAAATCGGTGAGTGTCGGCATCGGTTTGAAGTCCGCCATCTCCCGTTCGATTTGTTCGGTCGATTTGTCTTCCCTTGATTTATATTCTCGGGCGTACGCCTGGACTCCTTTATACAATCGGTCCTCGGCATCGATTTCAGTCGGTGCGCACATCGGCACGACACCTTTGACACTCGCTTCTGAAGCGAGACGGAGCGACATGACGCCGCCGAGCGATAGGCCACAGACGACGATTTCGTCGTAGCCTTTGTCTTTCAACGCTTGGTAGGCGTCTTGGACGTCTTGCCACCAGTCGTTCGGTCCAAATTCGAGCAACTCTTCTGGTGGGACGCCATGTCCCCGGTACTGGGGTCCCATGCACGTGTAGCCTTCTTTTTGTAGGAAACGACCGAGCATGCGGACGTCCGCGCTCGATCCTGTAAAGCCATGTAACATTAACACGGCACGTGGTCCGCCTTCGAAGAAGAACGGTTTCGGTGCACTCACTTTCATCGTCCAAGTCAACTCCTCATACATTCCATTATTCCCAAAAAATAATGCAAAAAAACAAAAGCTGACCGCCTCACGTAAAAACCGAGAACGATCAGCCTTTCATCATAGTGATGCGACTAGTAATCCTAAAATGAAAAACAATGTGCCTAGTACAGCTGCAGTTCGGTTCAAAACAGCGTCAAAGCCGCGTGCTTTCTGGCGGCCGAACAACTGCTCCGCGCCACCTGCAATCGCCCCAAGACCTTGCGACCGACCTGACATGAGCAGTACGACGACAATCAATAAAACAGCCACAACGAGCAGGCTGATTGTAGCGATCGTTTGCATAATAGTCAGTTCCTCCTTCTTTTTACACGCCTCTTATTATATAGAAGTTGTGATGAAAACGCCAGCTTTCAAATTATCGGGACGGGTAGCTGAACCCTTCCCCGATCACTTCTTTCACTTGGTGGATGACGACGAACGCACGCGGGTCGGTCACTTCGACGATTTTCTTGAGCGGACCGACTTGGCGCTTATCGACGATCATGTACAACATGTTCTTATCTTGCTTCGAATAATGGCCGTGACCGTGGATGATCGTCGCTGAGCGGCCGAGCGTCTCCGTCAAGACGGCGGCGAGCTCTTCGTGCTTGTCGCTGATGATCGTGACGGCTTTCCGGATGTTCAACCCTTCGGCGACGAGGTCGATGACCCACGAGCCGATGATGATGGCGATGAGCGTATAAAGCACGACTTGTTCCCCGAGGAAAAAGCCCGACGCCCCGACGACGATGACGTCGATGATGAACATCGAGACGGCGACGCTCATGTGGAGATAGCGTTCCATGAGCCGGGCGATGATGACCCCGCCCCCGGTCGTTCCGCCGACGCGGAGCACCATGCCGATGCCGACACCGATCAAGATCCCGGCATAAATCGCCGCGAGCAGTTTATCCTCGGCCGGGCTGCCCCAGTTATGGGTCAAGCTGAGGAAGAACGACGTCGCGACGACGGCGACGACCGAATAGACCATCGTCCGGCGGTCGAGCAACTTATAGCCGACGATAAACAACAGGCCGTTCCCGATGATCGACGTGATACCGAGGTCCCAACCGAACAAGTAGTACAAGATGATCGTGACCCCGAGCAGGCCGCCTTCCGAGAAGGCGTTCGGGACGGTGAAGTAGTTGACCCCGAAGGCGAGGATGAACGACCCGGCGATGATCCAGGCGATGTCCTTCAATGAGATCGATTGGAGTTTTTGCCAAACTTGTTGACGCAAAAGATGTTGTTGCTGACGTTTCATAAAAAATCCCCTTTCCATTTTGCATATAAAAAAGACCGCGGCAAAAGCCGCAGTCTTAACGTTGTACTGGCTTTGGCGCACCGTCTTTCATAATCGGCAACTTGCGGTCTGCGACGTTTTCGTAGACGTTCAAGAGTGCCTCTTTTTCCAAATCCCAGTTATATTTCTCACGCGCCGTCTTCGTGTTCTCTTTGACACGGGCGTAAAGTTCTTGATCTTCGAGCAGGCGGTTGACGCCTGCCGCAATCGATTGTGGATCGTGTGAGTCGACGACGACGCCGACGTCGTTGCCGGCGACGACACGTTCGATCTCAGGGAAGTCACACGACACGACCGGCACTTCGGCCATCAAGTATTCGAACAACTTGTTCGATGACGCCGAGTAGTGATTGAAGCAGACGTTGTTCAACACTTGGAAACCGAGATATGCGTTCATCGTGTAGTACGGTAACGCCTCGACCGGTACTTTATCAATTATCTTGACGCGGTCACTGACGCCTTCGTCCTCGATCATCTGTTTGATGACCGGCTTCAGTTTCCCATCGCCGATCATGACGAGCGTGCCTTCTTTAAAGTCTTTCGCTGCCAAGACGAGTTGTTCGAGACCGCGTCCCGCTTGGACGCCGCCTTGATAGAGCAATATCTTCTCGTCTTTTGGCAAATCGAGCAAGGCGTGCAAGTCTTTCCGGAGCGAGAAGTCGAGCGGACGGTAGAACGGATAGTTATGGAGCACGTACGGATAGAAACCGTACAACTCTTCGTTGTGCGCCGCACGCGTATGGTTCTCGACCATCATCGAATCGACGTATGGCAACAACCAGCCCTCAAGGTTACTTTGGATGTAGCCGTAACCGGTCCGGTCGGTCTGGACCTCATGCGAGTCGTAGACGATCTTGCCTTTATTGACGAGTTTGCCGGCGATCAACGCCTGCGGGAGCGTGTTCAAGTCGTTCGCGTGATAGAAGTCGTACGACTTCTTCGTCGAGGCGAACACCATCTCGAGCATCGCGCTCGCGTTGACGATGTTTTTACGGACCGGCGGGAGCAAAATCGCACCCGCTGCCGCGCCGAGACCGAGCATCGTCAGTGGCGCGAGGATGACTAATCCCGCCCCGACGAGTCCAGCCCCGAGTTGGCGCGTCTTCTTCTCCGACACCCACGTCCGGACTGATTTCAACGCCTTCATCCCGTTGACGAGAATCGACGGTTGACGTTTCACACGGATGACGCGGAAACCTTCTGGGCGCATCTCTTCGGCCGGAAGCTCTTTGTTTTTAGGGTCTTGCAAGGCGATCAAATCGACCTCGTACCCCGCCTCGGCGAGCGCCGAGCATTCGCGAAGGACACGGGCGTCATTCGTAAAGTGGTTCCAAACAAACATACATACCTTCATCGTTGTTCCTCCATCAATAACTTTTCGATCACGTCGTCGAGGACGTGTATATTGTTTTCCCAGCACAGGTTGTCTTTCACGTAACGGATGCCGTTCGCCCCGAACTTGTCGCGCAGATCCGGGCGATCGAGCAATGTCCGGAGTGACTGTTCAATCTCGTCGATGTCACGCTTCCGTGACACGTAGCCGACTTCCGCCGCTTCGATGACATTCGCCGCATGGCCTGACACCGCAGCGACGATCGGTTTGCCGACCGCCATATAATCGATTAGTTTACCCGGGATGACCGTGTCGAACACGTCTTGGTCGATCAGGCTGACGAACGCGACGTCGGCATTTTTGATCGCTTGGAACGCCTCCGTCCGTGGCATCGCCTCGAGGAAGAGGAAGTTCTTGAATCCGCGGGCTTTAATCGTTGCTTTCAATTCGTTCTTCCGATAACCGTAACCGATCAGCTTGAAGTGGACGCGTGGCTCGTCGCGGAACCGCTCCGCAAGTTCAAGCAACAGCGACACGTCTTGGGCGAGCCCCATGTTGCCGGCGTATAAAATCTCCATCCGGTCGTCTTCGGGAACGGTCCGCTCCAAGTTTCGCTCGCTCACACGGATCGAGTTCGGCATATAGTGGATCATGCCGTTGTCGACGCCACGCTGGCGCAAATAGCTACGGAAGCCTTCCGAGTTGATGATGATCGCATCGGCCGACTTGTAGAGCCGCTTCTCGAACCAAAACGCGGGCGTGAGCATCCAGTCGTACTTGAACACACCGACACCTTTGACCGACTCCGGCCACAGGTCACGGACGTCAAGTACGAACGGGACGCCATGTTTTCGCTTCGCATACACCCCGACGAACGCCATAAAAAAAGACGGGGTCGTCGCGAAGACGACATCCGGTTTCGTATCGAGTGCTCTGACGGCGGCGACACCTTTGATCATCTGTTCGAGGAACAAGGCGAGCCGGCTCAACATGTTCGACGTATGCTTGCGCTGTTTCGTGATCAACCGCTTGATGAACGGTTGGTTGTTCAGCTCCGTGTCGTTCCAGAACCGGTCATCTTTATACAAGTTGAAGTTCGGATACGACGGGGCGGCCGTGATGACCTCGACCTCGTAGCCGCGTTCTTTCATGAGATGCGTAATATTTTGCATCCGGTTGCCGGCGCTGCCGATCTCCGGATAATAGTTTTGACACACCATTAACATTGTTTTCAAAAATAACACACCTTACTGTTGTTCGAGTTCGTCCACGAACCGTTTCAAGAGCTTATGGACGTTGGTTTTTAAATCTGGGTCGCATAACGCATAGGCAATCGTCGCCTCGATAAAGCCGATCGGTTCCCCGACGTCAAAGCGACGTCCGTCAAATTCGTAGGCGAACACCGTCTGCGCCTCGTTCAAGCGCGCGATGGCGTCCGTCAATTGAATCTCGCCCCCGGTACCGATTTCTTGGGCCGATAACGCCTCAAAGACGTCAGGCGTCAAAATGTAGCGGCCGAGGATGGCGAGGTTCGAGGGCGCTTCCCCGGCGGGCGGTTTCTCAACGAACGTCCGCACCGGGATGAGCTTCCCTTCGACGGCAAGCGGGTCAATTATACCATATCGATTCGTCATTTCATACGGGACACGCTGAACCCCGATGATCGAGCGTTCATGTATCTCGTACTGCTCGATGAGCTGGCGTGTCGCCGGCACTTCCGCCTCGATAATATCATCGCCCAAAAGGACGGCGAACGGTTCGTCGCCGATGAACTTGCGGGCACACCAAATCGCATGGCCGAGTCCTTTCGGCTCCTGTTGGCGTATGTAGTGGATGTTGGCGAGGTTCGACGAGTGGCGGACCGACTCGAGCAGCTCCGTCTTCCCTTTCGACTCGAGGTTCTGTTCGAGCTCGATGGCGCGGTCAAAATGGTCCTCGATGGCACGTTTGTTCTTCCCGGTCACGATGATGATGTCCTCGATCCCTGAGGCGACCGCCTCCTCGACGATGAACTGGATCGTCGGCTTGTTGACGATCGGGAGCATCTCTTTTGGCATCGCCTTCGTCGCCGGCAAGAAGCGGGTGCCGAGCCCGGCGGCTGGGATGATGGCTTTGCGTACACGTTTCATGAACGTATCTCCTTTTTTCATTATGTAGATGATTATACCCAAAAATTCGACTTTCACGCACGTAAAAAACGGCCGTGACATGCGTCACGACCATTTCCGATCGTCCATATACTTATACAGGAACCACCCGCCGACACCGAGCGCAATGAGAAGAAGGAGAAAGCCGCTGATCATCATGACGAACGCCTCCTTTTACCTACACTAGTCTATTCCCGGAAATGCGAAGGGATATGCGCTCCGTCTTGGCGGCACCGATGCTTTCTGCAGGCAATCCACGGAGCCTCCTCGCGCTTACGCGCTTGCGGGGTCTCCGCGCGATTGCTTTCCTGCAAGAGTCACGGTGCCGCTCGGACGGTGTCACTTGGAACATAGATTCGTCTCGTTGTCACTCGCATCCAACGCTTAAATAACCGGTCCGAGTTGACGTCAACGGAATCAGACGGTGGGCGACTCCTTGGGGAGAGTGATGCAAGGATGACCCCGTAAAGCGCGAAGGCGCTGCGGAGGCATCCGCATCACCCCAGGAAAGCGTCCCACCGTCGGATGAAGTGTCGACAACAAAAAACAGGCCCGCCATAAGGCGGACCTGAAACAATCAATCAATTATTTTTTGAGGTTGTAGAACGACTTGATGCCGTCGTATTTCGCTACATCGCCGAGCATGTCTTCGATGCGGAGAAGTTGGTTGTACTTCGCGATACGGTCTGTACGCGAGAGTGAACCTGTTTTGATTTGACCAGCGTTTGTCGCAACTGCGATATCAGCGATTGTCGCATCTTCTGTTTCACCAGAACGGTGCGAGATAACTGCTGTGTAGCCAGCTTTTTTAGCCATTTCGATCGCGTCGAATGTTTCTGTGAGCGTACCGATTTGGTTAACTTTGATGAGGATCGAGTTCGAGATGCCTTTTTCGATACCTTCAGCAAGTTTCTCAGTGTTCGTTACGAAGAGGTCATCCCCAACGAGCTGAACTTTGTGACCGATTTTATCAGTGAGCAATTTGAAGCCGTCCCAGTCGTTTTCGTCGCAACCGTCTTCGATTGAGATGATTGGGTACTTGTCAACGAGCTCAGCGTAGAAGTCTACGAGCTCAGCAGTTGTCATTGACTTGCCTTCGCCAGCGAGTTCGTACTTGCCAGTCGACTTGTCGTAGAACTCAGACGATGCAACGTCCATTGCGAGGTAGATGTCTTCGCCAGCTTTGTAACCAGCTTTTTCGATCGCTTCAAGGATAACTGTGATCGCTTCTTCGTTCGACTTAAGGTTTGGTGCGAAACCACCTTCGTCACCGACAGCTGTGTTAAGACCCATACCAGAAAGAACTGATTTGAGAGCGTGGAATACTTCTGCACCCATGCGGAGCGCTTCGCGGAACGTTGGCGCACCTACAGGCATGATCATGAACTCTTGGAAGTCAACGTTGTTGTCAGCGTGCGAACCACCGTTGATGATGTTCATCATTGGAGTTGGAAGCGTCTTCGCGTTGAATCCACCGAGGTACGTGTAAAGTGGAAGGCCGAGCTCGTCTGCTGCTGCGTGTGCTGCTGCCATTGAGACACCGAGGATCGCGTTTGCGCCGAGTTTACCTTTGTTTTTCGTACCGTCGAGCTCGATCATTTTCGCATCGAGTGCGTTTTGGTCGAAGACATCGTAGCCGATGAGTTCAGGTGCGATTGTGTCGTTTACGTTAGCAACGGCTTTGAGTACGCCTTTACCAAGGTAACGTGACTTGTCGCCATCGCGAAGCTCTACTGCTTCGTGCTCACCAGTTGATGCGCCTGATGGGACGAGGGCACGACCGAAGCCGCCGTCTTCTGTGAATACTTCTACTTCGATTGTTGGGTTACCGCGTGAATCCAAAATTTCGCGTGCGTAAATTTCTGTGATCATTGACATAAAAATCGCTCCTTTTTGTTTGGAAAATGTAGTTTACTTCTTAACGATTGACGTACCGGTCATTTCAGCCGGTTGCTCTCCTCCGAGGAGGTGTAAGAGCGTCGGCGCGAGGTCGCAAAGCGAACCTTTCATAACTGGTTTCAGTTCAACGCCTGGCTTCGTGACGATACACGGTACAGGTTCTGTCGTATGGGCCGTCATCGGTGAGCCGTCCGGGTTCGTGACAAGGTCAGCGTTCCCGTGGTCCGCCGTGATGATCGCCGCGCCGCCTTTGGCGAGTAGTGCGTCCACTACTTTACCGAGGCATTCGTCGACGACTTCGACCGCTTTTTTCGTCGGTTCAAGCATACCGGAATGGCCGACCATGTCCGGGTTCGCGTAGTTGATGATGTACGCGTCGTACGTGTCTGATTCGATTCGCTCGAGAAGACCTTCTGTGAGCTCGTATGCGCTCATTTCCGGTTTCAAGTCGTACGTCGCTACTTTCGGCGACGGGACGAGGAAGCGATCTTCACCTTCGAACGGTGTTTCTTGTTGTCCGTTCAAGAAGAACGTGACGTGCGGGTATTTCTCAGTTTCCGCGGCGCGGAGCTGTTTGTACCCTTGCGCGGCGAGCGTTTCGCCGAGCGTGTTTTTCAAATCTTCCGGCGGGAAGACGATATCCGTATCGATCTCATCCGAGAATTTCGTCATCGAGACGAGCAAGACGTTCTCCGGATGCGCGCTCGAGAGCTCGAACCCTTTGAAGCCTGTCTTCTCTTTGAACACTTTCGCGAGTTCGATCGCCCGGTCCGGACGGAAGTTGAAGAACATGATTGCGTCGTTGTCTTTGATCGTCGCGACCGGTTGACCGTCTTTCTCGATGACCGTCGGCAAGACGAACTCATCTGTCAAACCGTCTGCGTACGACTTGTTGAGCACGTCGACCGCATTCGTTCCGACTTCGCCTTTTGCGTTGACGAGGACGTCGTAAACTTTTACGACGCGTTCCCAGCGGTTGTCGCGGTCCATGGCATAGTAACGTCCAGACACACTAGCGACTTGACCGACACCGAGTTCAGCGAGCTTCGCTTCCGTCTGTTCGAGGAAGCTTGCACCTGATTTCGGATCACAGTCACGGCCGTCCGTGAAAGCGTGAATGAATACTTTTTCAATGCCGTGGAGTTTCGCGAACTCGACGATGGCGAACATGTGCTGGATGTGGGAATGGATCCCACCGTCTGAGACGAGCCCCATGATGTGGAGGCTTGAATCATACTTCTTCACATGTCCCGCCAAATGGTTCATCGCTTGACGGTCGAAGAGCGACCGGTCTTTGATGGAGTTGTTGACGCGTGAAAGTGACTGATAGACGACCCGGCCGGCACCGATGTTCAAGTGACCGACTTCCGAGTTGCCCATCTGACCTTCCGGGAGACCGACGTACTCACCTTGCGCGTTTAACAGCGTGTGTGGATACGTCTCCCAGTAACGGTCGAAGTTCGGTTTGTTCGCCGCAGCGACCGCATTACCGAACGTTTCGTTCCGCATACCGAAACCATCTAAGATGATAAGGGCGACAGGTCTTGCCATTTAAATCGCCTCCAACAACTTGAGGAACGAAGCAGCTTCGAGTGAAGCACCGCCGACGAGTGCGCCGTCGATGTCTTCTTGAGCCATATACTCCTTGATGTTCTCAGGTTTGACTGAACCGCCGTATTGGATGCGAACCGCAGCCGCCACGTCTTCACCGTAAAGGCCTTTTACAACGTCGCGAACGTATTTGCATGAGCTTTGCGCGTCTGCTTCGTCCGCTGATTTGCCAGTACCGATTGCCCAAACTGGCTCGTACGCGATGACGAGTTGTTTGACTTGGTCAGCTGAAAGATCGGCGAGGCCACCTTCGACTTGCGTCTTGATGACTTCTTCGAACTTGCCGCCTTCGCGCTCGTCAAGTGTTTCACCGACACAAACGATTGGCGTAAGACCGTGTTCGAACGCTTTTTTCGTTTTGCTGTTGATGAACGCATCTGACTCGCCGAAGTATTCACGGCGCTCTGAGTGTCCAAGGATGACGTAAGTGACGCCGAGGTTGGCGATCATCGCCGGGCTCGTTTCACCTGTGTATGCCCCGCTGTCTTTGTCGTACATGTTTTGCGCACTAAGCTTTAAGTTCGATCCTTTAGCCGCTTCTACCATTGGGGCTAAGAATACTGCTGGTGCACCAATCGCCGCGTCAACTTTGTCCGTTGACGGGATATTGTTTTTAACTTCCTCTACGAAAGCGACCGCTTCCGAGAGTGTTTTATTCATTTTCCAGTTACCTGCAATAATCGGTTTACGCATCGATAATCCTCCTCAGTTTTACTTGTCGTTCAACGCTTCGACGCCTGGAAGTTTCTTGCCTTCCATGAATTCGAGTGAAGCGCCGCCACCAGTTGAGATGTGACTCATCTTGTCAGCAAGGCCGAACTTGGCTGCTGCCGCGGCTGAGTCGCCACCACCGATGATTGAATACGCGTCGCTGTCTGCGAGTGCTTGAGCGACACCTTTCGTTCCGTTAGCGTATTTATCGAGTTCGAATACGCCCATCGGTCCGTTCCAAACGACAAGTTTCGATTCGCGAATCGCTTCCGCGTAAATTTCGACCGTCTTCGGTCCGATGTCGAGACCCATGTGATCCGCAGGGATCGAGTCGATATCGACTGGTCCGACGTAAGTTTCTTCGCCGAATTCTTTCGCAATCACAGCGTCGACTGGCAACAAGAACTTCACGCCTTTGTCTTCTGCTTTTTTCATGAACTCACGAGCGAGGTCGAGCTTGTCTTCTTCAAGAAGTGACGTTCCGACTTCGTTCCCGAGTGCTTTCGAGAACGTGTACGAGAGTCCGCCACCGATGATGAGCGTGTCAACGATGTCGAGAAGGTGGTCGATGACCCCGATCTTGTCAGCAACTTTCGAACCGCCGATGATAGCCGTGAACGGGCGATCCGGGTTCGAGAGCGCTTTGCCGAGCACTTCAAGTTCTTTCTCCATCAATAAACCAGCAACCGCCGTGTCGACGTTTTGCGCGATCCCTTCCGTCGAGGCATGGGCACGGTGAGCCGCACCGAACGCGTCGTTGACGAAGACGTCAGCGAGCGCCGCAAAGCCTTTAGCGAGTTCTGGATCATTTTTCGTTTCACCAGGGTAGAAACGGACGTTTTCGAGAACGACGACGTCACCTTCACCAAGTTTTGAAACGGCTTCTTCTGCAACTGGACCGTACGCTTCTTCAGCGAGCGGGACGTCTTTGCCGAGTAGTTCACCTAGACGTTTTGCAACCGGTGCGAGCGAGTATTTTTCGTTCTTCTCGCCGCCTGGACGGCCGAGGTGGCTCGCCAAAATGACTTTCGCGCCGCCGTCGATCAAATGCTTGATCGTCGGAATAGCTGCTTGGATCCGCGTCTCGTCTTGAATGACGCCATCTTTAGTTGGAACGTTGAAGTCAACGCGGCAAAAGACGCGCTTCCCTTTTACATCGATGTCACGAATAGACTTTTTGTTCATAAACTTCGCCTCCATATGTCGTGCGTTTAAATTTCATAAATAGAGCGGAGAACAATCTCTTGTTTCCGCTCCTATTTGGTTCTATTTAGTTCACGAACTTACTTCGCGATTTCAGCAAAGTGCTTGAGTGTGCGAACCAATTGTGCAGTGTATGACATTTCGTTGTCGTACCAAGAAACTGTTTTAACGAGTTGCTTGTCGCCGACTGTCATGACTTTCGTTTGTGTCGCATCGAAGAGTGAACCGTAAGTGATTCCGACGATGTCAGAAGATACGATTTCGTCTTCAGTGTAACCGAATGACTCGTTCGAAGCTTGTTTCATTGCTGCGTTGATTTCGTCAACAGAAACTTTTTTGTCAAGGACTGTTACGAGCTCAGTCAATGAACCAGTTGCGACTGGTACACGTTGTGCTGAACCGTCAAGTTTACCTTTGAGTGCTGGAAGAACAAGACCGATCGCTTTAGCCGCACCAGTTGTGTTCGGTACGATGTTCACTGCTGCCGCACGTGCACGACGGAAGTCGCCTTTAGGGTGTGGAGCGTCGAGCGTGTTTTGGTCGCCAGTGTAAGCGTGGATCGTCGTCATGAGGCCTTCAACGATACCGTATTTGTCGTTAAGAACTTGTGCCATTGGCGCCAAGCAGTTCGTTGTACATGAAGCACAAGATACGACTGTTTCTGAACCGTCAAGAATGTCGTGGTTAACGTTGTAAACGACTGTCTTCATGTCGCCTGTACCTGGTGCCGAGATGACAACTTTTTTCGCGCCAGCTTTTAAGTGAAGCTCCGCTTTTTCTTTGTCTGTGAAGAATCCAGTACATTCGAGGACGATGTCAACACCGAGCTCGCCCCATGGAAGTTCTTCTGGGTTACGGTTAGCAAGTGTAACGACTTTCTCGCCGTTTACGAGGAAGTGACCGTCGTGTACTTCAACTTCTCCGTCGAAACGACCTTGTGTCGTGTCATATTTGAGAAGGTGAGCAAGCATCTTCGTGTCAGTCAAGTCGTTGATTGCAACAACCTCGACGCCTTCACTCTTCAAGATCTCGCGGAATGCCAAGCGACCAATACGTCCAAAACCGTTAATACCAACTTTTACTGTCATAATTAATTTCCTCCTTATGGTAGAAGCTTATTTATTGAAGAGCCAACGGGGGTCAACTCTTTAATAACGAGTTAATAATTCTGTGGCCGCACCTTCGTCTGTGACGAGGATGATGTTCGGCCTATGTTTCGCATATGCGGCAATCGCTTGTGCCTTCGACTTTCCTCCGGCGACGGCGATGACGGTGTCCATGTCGTCGAGCTCCTCTAATTGGATGCCGACCGTCTTGACCCGATGAACGATTTCACCTTCTGCGTTGAAATAATATCCGAACGCTTCGGCGACGGCTTCGTGCCGTTCGATCATCCGCAAATGCTCCGGTGTGGCGTGACGACGTTTTGCCATCGTTTCGGCCTCACCAATTCCATGTACCACTATTCGAGCCGCTCTAATCATTTCCAGCACATTTTTTATGCTTGGTTCCTCCACCATCCGTTCAAACGTCTTTTGTGAAACCTCGTCTGGAATGTGGAGTAAATGATAGTCGGCGTGGGCCCGGTCCGCCATTCGAGAACAGACGGTGTTCGCCTGTAACTCGAGCGTTTCGCCGAGTCCGCCGCGTGCCGGCACGAAATGCATCGGTCGTTCTTTTTTATCGGGCGACATCATTGCCGCAACCGATGCCATCGTCGTCCCGCCTGTGACCGCGATGATATTGTCGTCAGGTGCCAGTCGCGCTTTTAGTTGCGTGACGGCGGCCCGACCGATATCTCGCTGGACCCAGAACGTCTCGTCCGAATCTCCCGGTACGATGACGACTTGGCGAACGCCTAGTTTTTGCTCGAGAACTCGTGCGATTTGTGAAATCCCTAGGATTTCTCCCATGACCTCGTGCAAGTCTCTGAGAACGTTTCGGCCCGATTCTGTAAGTGAGATCCCTTGGGTCGCGACTGTGAGAAGACCTTGGTCTTTCAAAAAGTCGACTTCTCGTCTTAAGATTCGTTCCGTCAGCCCGAGGCTTGTGGCCAACGTCCGGCGGCCGATTGGCTGCATGAGCCGGACATAATGTAAGATGTCATAACGATGTCGGAGCGTGTCGAGCAGGTCAGGGACGATTTGCTTCTGAACTTGAATCAGTTGCTGGATCATGCTCATTCCCCCTCGACTTAAAGTGTGGACAAAATTTGTCCCACTTTTATTTTTACGTCCCACCGCTACGAGTTCATCTTACCAATCACCTTACCGTCTGGCAACCCCTTCAAACGTTTTTTTTCGATGTAAGCGTATACTTAACAAATTCTTCAACTTTCTCGTCATCGTATCGCCCTTGACTGATAAGGATTCCTTCATGTAGAACGACGGGAATCTCAAATAAATATTTTTCTTCAAGCAACGCGTCGCCCGTGATGTCGATTTGCTCGAGCTCGAACGGATAATCTTCCTGTAGCCATTCGAGCATGACGAGCGCCTCCTCACAAAGCGAGCAGTTCTCCCGGCGATATAACGTCAGTACCATGTCATGTCTCCCCTTTCCATAACTGTCGTTCCCGCTCCCGCGAATTGCCAAAACCTAGCGCCTCGCGATAATTCGCGACCGTTCGCCGCGTCACGGTGTAACCGATCCGGGCCAGCTCCTCGGTGAGCGCCTGGTCGCTCAAAGGCGCCGTCTCTTGTTGGATCAGCTCGGCGAGCGCCCGTTTAATCATGAACGGGGCTTGGCCGTGGTATGTGGCGCGGACGAAGAAGTGACGCCACTCCATCACGCCGCCCGCGGTCTTGGCGTACTTGCCTTGAATCGCGCGGCCGACCGTCGACTCATGCTTGCCGATCTCGATGGCGACTTCTTTTCGTGTGAGCGGATGCAGGACGAGTTGGCCGCGGAGCCAGTCCGCCTGGCGTCGCTCGATGACGGCCCACACAGAGCGGAGCGTCTCTGCGCGCATCGCGAGCGTCTCTTGCCACCACTTCGCCTCCCGGTCCGAACCGACGTCTAAGGCAATCATCGGGCTGAACCACGTCGTGATGAGTTCCCCGTCTTGAACGACGACCTCGAGTTCGGGCAGAATATGCTCGGTTTCTTCATATAATATCGGTGTCCTCGGGAGCGTGGCAACGATTCGGCTGATTCGCTCGTATTCTTCGGTCGTCATCCCGAGCTTGTCCGCTATATGCTCGACCTTTGCGTCAAGCGCCTCGAACACGTCGAGCACGTGTGGATCGTCATGCTCGATCGCGTGACGGTATTGGCAGTCATGTTCTGAAGTCGCACCGATCCCGGTCGGCTCTAAAAATAACAGTGCGCGCCGGGCCAGATCGACGTCCGCCATCTCGACACCGAATCGCTTTGCGAGGACGGCATCGGTCTCCGGCAGTAGCCCGCGATGGTCGAGCGTCATGACGAGTTGCTTTTGAAGCTGCTTTTGGGCCTCGGTCCCGCTTCCTTCGTCAATCTGTTCAAATAGCCGTGCTTCAAAACCGCCCGCCGCGTCCGCAATCCATTCGACCGTACCGCCCGTTGTGACGTGCGTGTTTCGTTTAGCCAACCGGGCGAGCTGCCACTCGAGCGCGACCCGGTCCGCCTCAAGAACCGGCAGACGCCGGACCATGTCTTGTGTCAGCTGAAGCTTCTGAAGTTGACGCTGTTCTTGCCGTTGCATCGGTCACACCCCTCTCACTTCTAATTGTAACGAATGGTCGCCAAACGCGCTTGCAAAAAAAGACATAACAACAGGATTGCTTTTTCAAAAAAACAATTGTATAATAAATCGTGTCAGAGAACATGCACCCGTAGCTCAGGGGATAGAGCACTGGTTTCCGGTGCCAGGTGTCGGGAGTTCAAATCTCTCCGGGTGTATCAAATCAAGAGGTCAGGCAGATGCCTGGCCTCTTTTGTCGTTTATAATTGGGCGAACGGTGGAATATGTGAGAAACAAAGACTATCGTTTGACCAACATTGACTATAGCGGTTATGATAGGTTTACACGATACATACAAGGAGGCAAATTCAATGTTAATTCCAACAGTTATCGAACAAACAGGTCGCGGGGAACGCGCGTACGACATTTACTCACGCTTGCTTAAAGACCGGATCATCCTTCTCGGAAGCGCGATCGACGACAACGTCGCCAACTCGATCGTCGCCCAGCTTCTTTTCCTTGCAGCTGAGGACCCAGATAAGGACATCTCACTCTACATCAACAGCCCGGGTGGCTCGATCACTTCCGGAATGGCGATTTACGACACGATGAACTTCATCAAGCCGAACGTATCGACAATCTGTATCGGAATGGCCGCATCGATGGGTGCCTTCTTGCTCCAAGCCGGTGAAAAAGGTAAACGCTTCGCGCTTCCAAACGCGGAGATCATGATTCACCAACCGCTCGGCGGAACACAAGGTCAAGCGTCGGACATTAAAATCCACGCCGAACGGATCATCAAGATGCGTGAGAAGTTGAACCAAATCATGTCCGACAACACAGGACAGCCGCTTGAAGTCATCGAGCGCGACACAGAGCGCGACTACTTCATGTCAGCTGATGAGGCGAGCAACTACGGTCTCATCGATAAAGTCATGACACGTTAAACCACAGGCGCCTTTCCCAGCTTCGGGAAAGGCGCTTTTTTTATTGGGTCGGTAACCAAATCTCAATCAAATCATCGGCCCCATCTTGCCCATGGATATAGCGCTCAAAATCGACTGCATCACGCAACGTCACATCCGGCAAAGCCAAAAGTTGATCGTACGTCGATGGAATGGCCGGGATCCCCCCTTCGACCGTTGCGACCAGGTAACGTCCTGCCGACAATTCGACTTGTCGGGCACCCTTCCCATGTACGGGTTCGGTCATGCCGGCCAGATAAGCTTCTTCTTTCGGCAAACAGACACCATACGATTCGTTTGTCGTCAGCTCTGGATTTAGTTTTTCCCATACGACCGAGATTGCTGTGAGTTCGGATACGTACCCGTTCACAACTTTAGGTTGCTCCCACGTCTCATAGCGAACATTCATTTGATTCCCTCCTGTTTGCATCCATTCGATTTGTTGCTCGATTTGTCGCAACGCCTCGATTTCACGTTGGACTTCATCAAGCCTGCCTTCAAGTAACTCGCTCACACTTCCTGCGGTCTGAATCTGTTCGAGCGAAATGCCTATTTGCCGCAATAACTTGATTTCGTTCAAGCGTCTTATTTCTTCTATTCCGTATAACCGATACTGATTGTCTAAACGAGTCGGCTGGACGAGCCCTTTCGCTTCATACCACTTTATCGCTTTAATTGACAACCCCGTTAGATGGACAACTTTTCCGATTTGAATCATTGGCGTTCCCCCTTCTCGTTTATGTTAAAGCCGTCCGTAACGGACAGGTCAACTCTTTTATTCCTCGACCTTGACGCCGAACACGTAACGGCTGTCGCCTTGTGCCCAGTCCCCGCCCGTCTCGAACAAATAGACGCCCGGTTCATCGGGAACGACTTGCTCGGACGGGACGAGTTCCCCGTCGACAATCTGATTGAATGAAAAGTTCGAAGGCTCGGCGTGGAACGTCACGTCGATTTCAGCACCTGGTTTGACCGGGACGAGCTGCAGGTCGTCCGCTCCCGGTAACCCGTGGTCTTCACATACCCCTTGTCCCTGATCGGACCAACAAAACGTCGACTGTCTCACTTCGGCGGTCACTGAACCGACCCGGACCGTCGGCAGTGGCGGGCGTAGCGACGATTCTGTTTTCCAAAAGGACATCGCGAGCAATCCTCCCCCGACTACCAGTAACCCGATCACCAACACCCATCGCCCTTTTCGCTTCAACGCACTCATCTCCTTTCCCTGTCTATTCCCCACTCCACAAAAAAGGACCCACTTTCGTGAGTCTTCCGTTCATTTCGGGCGTCGTAGCCCTTTCAACATATATCCACCTTTGAAATCGACCGGGTCGAACGCGACGAGGAACGCCTTCGGTTCATACTCCTCGACCAGTCGGCGCAATTCTTTCATCCGCGTCCGAGCCGCCAAGACATCAAGACGATAACGCGTTCCATCACGGCCTTGGCCTTGATAGTGCGTCACACCATATCCGCTGTCGCGCATCTTTTGAATGAGCTCAGCCGGAAACTCTTGCGTGTGGACTTGGATCATGTTGTAGCCGATCGCAAGTTTCCGCTCGACGAAACCGCCGAGAAGAATACCGAGCCCGAACCCGACCGCATACACGATCATCCCGAGCGTCGTCAAATCTTGAAAGACGATACCGAGCGCAAAGATATAGATGAGCGTCTCGAGCGTCCCGAACATGGCCGCAATCACCGTTTTCCCTTTGACGAGCATGATCGTCCGAAGCGTGAGCACCGGTACAAATAGTAATTGTAATAATAAAATGAGCAAGAGTTGGCTCGCTTGTCCCATAGGATCGACCTCCATTCCAATTCAGTAACTCCACTATTCCAAATTTCCGTGACGGATGCAACCAAAAAAGGCTGACCGCGGTCAGCCCTTTTCTCATTTGCTTAAATTATCAACGCTCGTGAGCAGTTCATAGTCTTTACGGATAACTTGGTAAATCGCGTTCGTATCGCCCGACAACATCTCTTCAGCACGCAACTGGTTGAGGAAGAGGCTTGTCGCGAATGTCACGAGCGCACTTTTCGGAATCCCGATTTCTTTGGCCCGGTCCGTGATGACCCGGTCTAGCTCAGCGTCAATCGTGAGCGAGAGTCTTTTTTTTGCATTCGACATAATGTTGAAGCTCCTTTAGTTTACATTTCAAATTCCTATACACAATTGCTAATTATATAGGAAGAATGCTTTTGGCGCAACCGGTGTCAGGATGACCCGATTTCTTCGCCGCTGCGAACTTTCTCCGCAATCTGGTCGATTTTGCGAAGCCGGTGGTTGATGCCCGACTTCGAGATCGGTCCCGTCTCGAGCATCTCCCCGAGTTCTTGGAGCGACACGTCTTGATGGGTGACCCGAAGCTCGGCGATCTCGCGGAGCTTGACCGGTAAAATTTCAAGCCCGACCGTCCGTTCGAGATACTTGATATTCTCGACTTGCCGGAGCGCCGCCCCGACCGTCTTGTTCAAGTTCGCCGTCTCACAGTTGACGAGCCGATTGACCGAGTTGCGCATGTCTTTGATGATGCGGGCGTCCTCAAAATCGAGCATACCGCGCGTCGCCCCGATCAGTTTAAGGAAGTCGGAGATCTTCTCGCTCTCTTTGATGTAGAGGATATGCCCTTTTTTCCGCTCGAGCGTCTTTGCGTTCAAGCCGAAGCGGTTGGCGAGGTCACGGAGCGCCTGGTTATGGTTCTCATACAGACTGTACACCTCTAGATGATACGACGACGTCTTCGGATGGTTGATCGATCCCCCGGCGAGGAACGCACCACGCAAGTAAGCGCGGGCCAGGTTCTGGTTGCGCGTCATATCCGAGTTGAGTGTCCGAATCATCTCATAGTTCTCCCCGAGGATCTCTAGGTCACGGAGCATCGTCTCAGCACGTTGCGAGACACGGACGATGTAGACGTTGTTCTTCTTCAACCGCATTTTCTTCCGGACGAACAGATCCAAGTGATGGTCGTACAGACGTTTCATGAGGGAGTAGATGCGGCGCGCGATCGCGGCGTTCTCGGTCGAGACGTCAAGCGTCATCCCCCGTCCTAAAGCGAGCGAGATGACACCGTTCATGCGGACGAGCGCGGACAGTTCCGCTTTCGCCTCGGCATCGGTGACGTCGAGTTGCGTCAGTTCTTTTTTCACTTCTGAGGCAAAGCTCATCTCGGTCCCCTCCTTTCCATTCCTGCTATTTCAGTTCAAGCTCCTGGTACGAGCGTGGTTTCTTGATCCGCAGCACGCGTTGCATGACGAGCCCGGCAATCGCGTCCGAATCGTGACGGATATAGTCACGGTTATAGTCGACGATGTCCCCGGCGAGCACGTTCGTGCCATAGTTGCGGAGTTTCTTCCGATCGAACCGGACTTCTTCCGATCCGTCTTCGAGGTAGCGCTCTAAATAAATATCTTCAATCGGTTCGTTGTTGACGACGATCGTATCGACCGTCGACTTCCCGAGGTACGCCTCGACCGACTTCAAATGCCGCATCGCGTCGTAGCCTTGCGTCTCACCCGGTTGCGTCATGACGTTACAAATATAGACGATCGGGACGCCGGCCCGGACGATGGCGTCGCGCACTTCCGGGATCAACAAGTTCGGAATGATGCTCGTATACAGGCTTCCCGGACCAAGGACGATCACATCCGCCTGTTCAATCGCCTCGACGACACCCGGTGCTGCTTTGATGCCTTCTTCTAGCAAGAATAGGCGCTTGATCGCTTTTCCGACGAGCGGGATCTTTGATTCGCCTTTGACGATCGTCCCGTCCTCAAATTCAGCGGCGAGCGTCATGAGCGTCTCCGTGACAGGCAAGACCTTCCCTTGGGCGTTCAACAGCTGCGACAGCACGTCGATCGCCTTGACGAACGACCCTTCACAAATATGTGTCGCCGCCGTCAACATCAAGTTGCCGAGCGAATGACCCTCGAGCCCGTAGCCACTATCGAACCGATACTGTAAGATGCGGTCCATGAGCGGCTCGACTTCAGACAACGCCAAGATGACGTTACGGATATCCCCGGGCGGGAGCATATGGAACTCGTCGCGGAGCCGTCCCGAGCTGCCGCCGTCATCCCCGACCGTGACAATCGCCGTGATCGCGAGCGGATAATGCTTGAGACCACGGACGAGCGTCGATAGCCCTGTCCCGCCACCGATGGCGACAACTTTTCTCTCGCGTCTCATCTTACTTCTCCTTCGTCGCGTGGACGAGGTCGCGATGGACGGTCTTGACGTTGTAGCGTTCGGCGAAATGGGCCGATACTTTTTCAGCGAACGTGATCGAGCGGTGTTTCCCGCCCGTGCAACCGAAAGCGACGACGACTTGCGCTTTCCCTTCCCGCTTGTATTGCGGCAACAGGAACTCGAGCATATCGATCACTTTTTTATAAAACGACCGCGCCTCAGGATGCGACATGACGTAATTTTGAACTTCTTCCGTCTGCCCAGTGAGCGGCCGTAGTTCCGGGATGTAAAACGGGTTCGTGATGAAGCGGACATCGAACAGTAAATCGATGTCGAGCGGTACGCCGTGCTTAAAGCCGAACGACATGAAGTTGACGGTGAACGGGATCCGCTCCTCGTTGAACTGGAGCAAAATCCGGTCTTTGAGCATTTGTGGCTTCAAGTCGCTCGTATCGTAGAGCGTGTGGGCCCGGTCACGGAACCCTTCGAGCAGCGAGCGCTCCATCTTGATGCCGACGAGCGGTGCGTCTTCCGGGGCGAGCGGATGCGACCGGCGCGTCTCTTTATAACGACGGACGAGCACGTCGTCCCGTGTGTCGAGATAGAGCAGATGCGGGTGCACGTTCTTTTGTTCGAGATCATCGATGACGATGAACAAGCTATCGATGAAGTCCGGCGTGCGCGTGTCGATCGCGACCGCGATCTTCGGACGGACCGAACTGATGACATCGATCAGCTGCGGCAACAGTACTGGCGGCAAGTTATCGACGCAAAAATAGCCGAGGTCCTCAAAGCTATTCATTGCGACCGATTTCCCGGCCCCGCTCATCCCGCTGATGATGATCAATTCTTCTAATCCTTTAAAGTCTTCCATGTCGCTGACGCCCCCTTAAATTTGACAACCGAGCCGTGTGTTCGGCTCTCTTTTATCCTCAGTATAACGAACGCCCGAAAAAAAGAGAAGGGATTGCGGTTGCCCGCAATCCCTTCTGCCTTGGTCACGCGTTTTGTTCTTGTAATTTCTCGAGGAGACCCTCGATGAAATGTTGCGCGTTTTGAGCGGCGATCGATCCGTCGTTCGTCGCTGTGACGACTTGACGGAGCGTCTTGTCGCGAACGTCTCCGGCGGCGAAGATCCCAGGGATCGTCGTCTCCATCGCTTCGTTCGTGACGATATAGCCTTGCTCGTTCAAGATGCCGAGGTCTTTGACGAATCCAGTGATCGGGTTCATCCCGATGTAGATGAATACGCCATCAATCTCATGCTCCGACTCCGTGCCGTCGATCGTGCTGACGAGACGGGCCCCGCCGACTTTACCGTCTGCTTCCACGATCTCTTTCAACGTATGGTTCCAGATGAAGTCGACTTTCGGGTTGTCGAACGCACGTTTTTGCAGGATCTTCTGCGCCCGTAGCTCATCGCGACGGTGGACGATCGTCACTTTGTCCGCGAAGCGCGTCAAGAACACGCCTTCTTCGACAGCAGAGTCGCCGCCGCCGATGACGAACAAGTTTTTCCCTTTAAAGAACGCACCGTCACAGACTGCACAGTAGGATACACCGCGACCGCCGAGCTCTTCTTCACCCGGTACGCCGATTTTTTTATACTGCGCCCCTGAAGCAAGGATGATGGCGCGTGCCTTGTAGTCACGGTTGTGGGCGTGGACGACTTTATATTCGGTTTCGTCCGAGATGCTTTGGACATCGCCATACGCGTACTCCGCACCGAACGCTTTCGAGTGGTCAAACATTTTTTGAGATAGGTCTGGACCGAGAATGCTGTCGTAACCTGGATAGTTTTCGATATCTTCCGTGTTCGCCATCTGCCCACCTGGGATACCTCGTTCAATCATAAGTGTCGACAAATTAGCACGCGACGCGTAAAGTGCCGCCGTCATTCCGGCTGGGCCGGCCCCGATGATAATGACGTCATAGATTTTTTCTTCTGTCATAGTGATTCCACCTCTGCATGAAATTGATTGACTTCAGTATAAGAAACCTAGGGAGGTATCGTCTATCTTTATGCTTGCTCGAGTGTCCGCTTGAACGCTTTGATCGTCCCGGTGAGCGTGTCGACCGAGACGTCGAACGTATCGGCGCATTCCTCAAGCAGGAGTGATTCGCGTTTCGCGTAAAACATCCAGACGAGCGCCGCGGCCGATGCCGTGACGTCTTCGAACGTTTCTCCCGCTAGCAGCAGTCGCGAGAAGCGCTCATAGAAATCGCCGTCGAGGCTCATCTGTTCTGCTTCCGTCACTTCTGTTTCGGCAAGGACGAGGGCGGCGTATCCTCGTTCGATCCGGGCGTCGCCCGTGAACGGAGAACCGCAAATTTCAGCGCGACACTTTTCGGCGAACGAGATCACCGTCTCGTTATCGGTCAATCCGTTCGTCAAGGCGAGCGCCTCGAACGCTTCGTCATCGGCGAGCTTGGAGATGATCCGAATGATCTCGATGCGGGCCGTGTCTTCCTCTTGGCGCAGACCTTGGACGAGCGCCGAGCGGAACTCGAGGTTGTCGCGGATATCGAACGGATTTTTCTCTTCAAACTGTTTCAACTCGTCACTGTTCAAATAGGTAGCCGCTTCTTCAGAACGTCCTGTCTTGTAGGCGGATACGCTGAGCCAATGCCCGAACAGTGAGTCGCCACGGAAGCCACGTTCTTTCAATAGACGCAGTTCTTCGTAGGCATGGTCGTACTGGCCGACGAGAGCTAGCGTCGTAGCGAGCTTGTAGCGCAATTCAAATTGGATCGGACGGACGCGTGTGAGCGGGACCGACAGTTGCTGCGCTGCTTCCGACTGTCCGGCCTCATGTAATAGAAGAATCGTGTTCAAGATCGCATGCAAGTTGCCCGGATTTTGGTCGAGGACGTACTCGAGCGTCTCGAACGCCGATTCGTCGTTGCCGAGGTAAAAGTGGACGATGGCCAAATTGTTGAACGCCGGCCAAAACGACGGATATTGATCGATCAAGCGCTCGAGCGTCGACTTGGCGGCGAAGAGCCGACCTTTGTCGATGTGTTGCTGCGCCTCGGTGTGCCACGTGATCAACTCGTCCTCTTCTTCGTCCTCGAGCTCTTGTTCAAGCTCGATCAGTTCGAGAAGGGATTGGACCGATTCCGCGTAACGACCGTGCGCTTCCTGTTCAAGATAGCGGCTCGCATACGTGGCCGCTTCTTCGTACTGTGAGATATAGGCGCAGTTGCTCGCGAGGTGATAAAGTGCCTCTGTCGCCGTTTGGTCGAGTTCTAATACCCGTTTCCACACATCGTTGGCGTGGTAGACCTCCCCTACTTCGAATAACAGTTCAGCGTACTGTTTGTGGTAATCGACGCGATGGACTGCCGCAGCAGTTGCTTCAGCCATGAAAAAAGTCGCTTCATCTAGGCGACCTTCTCGTAACGCTCGACGACCTCTATAGTAGTGGAGCTCCGCAGCAAGCGGAGATTCTGGTTCGGGTAGCGTCATTAGTGCTTCATAGTTCGCTTCCATATTCTAAATCCTCCACATCGTCTCTAGTATCTTTTTTTAGTTGCAGGATTAAGAATACCGCACTCAATCCATGAGGGCAACCGAAAAAGTTTAAAAAAATCGGGACTATATTCCTTCTATAATGAATATATTTTACTAGGTCTGACAATTGTTTTTCGACAAAAATATACATAACGGCTCACCTCGCGACACGACACAAAAAAACGGCATCACCTTCAAATAAAGTGATACCGCTCAAGTATTTTTCACACGAAGACCAATCGAACAGCTTGAAATGATTTCGCACTAAATTGTGTCTATTTCGTGTCGATGGTTTGCAATTTGGCGCCGACGACGCGTTCGCCGGGCAAGACGTCGCGATGTACGACGGCTCCGGCTCCGACGACCGCCTTGTCCCCGATCGTGATGCCCGGCAAGATCGTCACGTTCGCCCCGATCAAGACGTCGTCACCGATCCGGACGTCACCGATCCGATACTCGTCGACGAGGTATTCGTGACAAAGGATCGTCGTGTTGAAGCCGATGACCGTGTTGCGTCCGATCGTGATCCGCTCCGGGAACATGACGTCAGGCGTCACCATGAGGGCGAGGGCGCTATACTCCCCGATCTTCATCCCGAGGAAGTTCCGGTACAGCCAACGCTTCGCCTTGACGGACGGGAAGTAACGCCCGACGAGGACGACCGTTGTATTTTTGAAGACGCGCAAGAAGCGGATCGTCCGATACATCTGCCAGAGCGGGTTGGGCCCGTCCAGATGATACCGTTCCGTCTTACGCATTGACCGTGACCTCGTCGAGCCACGTCTCGAAGTGCTCCATCGACTCGATGATGACGTCAGGCTCGAGCGTCTCTAAGAACGCCTGGCCCTTCAAGGCCCAACCGACGGCGACCGTCTTCGTGCCGGCGTTTTTGCCGCTGAAGATGTCCGTATCGTTGTCCCCGACCATGACGGCCCGCTCCGGTGTCGAACCGAGCGCGCGCAGCGCCTGCTCGACCGGCTCGGCGTGCGGTTTCTCGTTTTCGACGTCGTCAGCCGTGACGACGACGCCAAACAAGTGGTCGATGTTGAACAAGCGAAGTCCGTGTTCGACGACCGGCCGGCCTTTCGATGTGACGATGCCCATCTTATAGCCTTTGGCGTGCAGACGATGCAGTCCTTCGATCACGCCAGGATATTCGGCGACGAGCGCGTCGTGCATGGCGATGTTGAAGCTGCGATAGAACGCCTGCATCTCTTTCCATTCCGATTCATTGAGCGCTTTGAACGACTTCTCGAGCGTCGGTCCGATGAACGGGAAAATATCTTCGTCCCGATACGTCTCGTTCGGGAAGTAATACCCGAGCGTATGCCGAAAACTCGCAAGGATGAGCGGGTTCGTGTCGAGCAACGTACCGTCTAAATCAAATAAAATCGTATCCATCAATCAAACAGTCCTTTCTCAGAAGGGTCATCGTACCGCTTCGCTTTCCGGCGCAACACCATCATGACGATCCCGAACACGATCATCGCGATCGAGACGAGCTGTGCCGTCCGTAGATCACCGGCCATGAGGCTGTCCGTACGGAGTCCCTCGATATAGAAGCGACCGATCGAGTACCAGACGAGGTACGACAAGAAGATATAGCCGCGCGGCGGATTACCGACCATGCGCCAAACGACGAGCAAGATGACGCCGAGGATGTTCCAGACGCTCTCGAACAAGAACGTCGGCAAGTAGTACGCCCCGTCGATATACATCTGGTTGACGATCCAGTCCGGTAACAACAACGTCTCTTTCAAAAACCGGCTCGTCGTCTCAGACCCGTGCGCCTCTTGGTTCATGAAGTTGCCCCACCGCCCGATCGCTTGACCGAGCAAGAGCGACGGCGCGAGGATGTCGGTCACTTTCCAGAACGACATCGATTTACGCATCGAGTAGATGATGACGACGAGCAAGGCGCCGAAGATGGCCCCGTGAATCGCGATCCCGCCTTGGCGGATATCGATGATCTGCCCGAGGTTTTGGCTGTAATAATCCCATTGGAACACGACATAGTAAATCCGGGCGAAGACGATACTGATCGGGATCGCCCAGATGATGACGTCGACGACCCGCTCCGAATCATAATTAAGTCGCTTCGCCTCGAACAAGGCGAGGACGAGACCGAGCATCGCTCCGAAGGCGATGATCATGCCGTACCAATAGATCGGGAGCGATCCGATCTCGAACGCTACGCGGTCAAACGTCGGCTCCACCATCATTCCATGTCACCTTCGTTATCGTGGATCGCGTTGGCGAGTCGTTCGGCGAACTCTTCCGCCGTGTTGATGCCCATGTTTTGCAGGCGATAGTTCATCGCCGCGACTTCGACGATGACGGCCAAGTTACGTCCCGGACGGACCGGAATCGTGAGTAGCGGCACTTCACTGTCGATGATCTTCATCGTGTTATGGTCGAGCCCAACGCGGTCATACACTTTGCCGGCGTCCCAGTTCTCGAGGTTGATGATCAAGCTGATCTTTTTGTGCGAACGGACGGCGCCCGCTCCGAACAACGTCATCACGTCGATGATGCCGATCCCGCGAATCTCGAGCAAGTGGCGGATCAGCTTTGGTGCCGACCCGACTAGCAGCTGGTCGCCCGTCTGCCGGATCTCGACCGAGTCGTCGGCTACGAGACGGTGGCCCCGCTTGACGAGCTCGAGCGCGGTCTCGGATTTACCGACGCCGCTCTGTCCTTTGATGAGGACGCCGACACCGTAAATGTCGACGAGGACGCCGTGCATCGCCGTCATCGGTGCGAGTTCCATCTCGAGGAAGTTCGTGATCTGTGACTCGATCGACGTCGTCACCGCGTTTGTACGCATGAGCGGAACGTTCGCCGCCTCGGCCTCTTCCTCGATCTCGATTGGGATGTCGAAGCCGCGCGTGATGAGAATGCCCGGTGTCGACTCCGTGCAAAGAATTTTGGCACGCTCGCGGCGGCTTTCTTCAGACAGGCTCGCGTAAAACGTGAGCTCCGTCTTGCCGAGCACTTGAAGACGGTTCTTCGCATAGTGTGTATAGTAGCCGGCGAGGACGAGTCCTGGTCGACTGAGGTCCGGTGTGGCGACAGGACGGTGAAGCCCTTCTTCCCCGGAAATGACTTGAAGCTTGAAGCGCTCAACGAGTTGAGCCGTGCGTACGATATTTTGCATAAGTATCTGCCCCTTTCACGCTCATTATTGTATCATAGCTCCTTAGCAGAAGCGTTAATGAAAAGTGAGGCAGAACTTGTCAATTCAAAAGGAATGAAACTAATTTGTGGCAATTGCGTAGAACGGGTATAGAAGTTTATAAGGAGGTGAAACAAAATGGACGCACTCTTTTGGATTGCCATCGTCTTTATTTTCATCGTCGGGATCGCGGCGCTCGTCTATCTGATCAAGTCACTCATCGACATGTGGCGCGAATATGCGACGACGAAGAACGAGACGGTGCTCTTGTTGTTCATCCTGAACATCGTCGGTGTCTTCTTGTCTGGCTCGTTACTTTCGATGATCGTCGCCATCATCTTCTACTGGAACCGCTCGAAAAAAATGCGGAACCTCGGGATCTTCCTACTCATCGCTGGACCGATTCTGTTTATCCTCTTTATCATCGGCTCGTTCACGTTGTATGACGCCCCGATGATGGAATGGGAACAGTTCGAGAACGAAATGAATTTATGACGTGACAAAGCCCGGAGGCAATCGCCTTCGGGCTTCTTATGATTCACGCTGTACAAAAAGAACCCCGAAGGCGCTCGCCTTCGGGGTTGATCGTCATTGTTGATGGAACGGGTTGTTCAAGTCGGCCGGGTTGACCGGGTCGACCGGATCATTCGGTTCCGTCGGTTCGTGCTTGTCTTCTTCGAGGAACGTCGACGGCGTGTGGAGTGAACCGTGCTCGAGGTCGATCGTACCCGTACGTGTACCGGCTTCGACTTCGATGCGCGGCGTCTGGCCACGGCCTGATAAGAATTCGAGACGACGCTGGGCGACGTCTTTACGGTCGCGGACGATCTCGAGGTCGTCCAAGTCGCAGTGGAGACCACCGAAGTTCGTCTCGAGGTCACCTTCGACTTCGACGCCGTGCGGCAAGACGAGTCGGATGTTCCCGGCGAGCGAAGCGAGTTCGAACTTGGCCGGACGCGCCGTCGCGAGTTCGGCGCGGATGTTGCCGTTGCCGGTCTTGAGCGAGGCCTTGTCATACTTCCCGTTCACGATGACAGAACCGTTACCGGTCCGGACGTGGACGAGCTCAGACTCGGTCGCTTCGACCTCGACCGTACCGTTGCCCGTGTTGACGAGGATTTCTGAAGCGTGCACCTCGTGAAGCACGACGCGGCCGTTCGCCGTCTGGACGCGGAAGCTCTCGACGTCGATCCCGTCGGCACGGACTTCACCGTTCAACGTTTGGACGTTCAAGTGGTCGAAATGATGATGCGGGACGTACAGTTCGACGTGGGCCCGGACGAGCTTGTCACGAAGTGAGATGACGAGACGGTCGCCGATGACCGAATGTTTGACGGCCGACTGGAGCTGTTCGAGCGCTTTGTCCGCGTCTTGCTGACGGAGCGGACGACCGGTGACGATCAGTTCACACTCATCGTTGTCCGACGAGACGATCGTCGCCGAGGCGTTGAACAAGTCGAGCAGGATATCTTTCCCGGTGAACGGGAACGATTTCGAGTACGTCACTTCCGGTCCGAAGTTCGAGCTGAACGAGAAGTCGCTGTCGCGAAGCTTCGTCACGAGTCCATCGACCGCTGACGTCAGTTTCGTCGTGAGCGATTCGACCGAGTAGGCATCGACCTTCTCCGTCTCTTGATGCTCTTCAAGCGCTTGGATACGCTCCGGCTCCAACTTCTCGAGCCGTTCGAGTTGGGTCATCCCTTCCTCGATCGTCAGTTTGCCATCTTTCACTTGCTGGAGAATCAGTTCACGCATTTCTTGTTTCACGTTCGTTTCCCCCTTCGATTTGGTTACACGTCAATCATGTTCCCGTTTCTAAACATTTCTATACTTATTTCTTTTTTCCTGCTTTCGGTTTGGCCCGGGCCGCATCGCGTTCGAGCACCGGTTTCAAATACTTGCCGGTGTACGACGCCGTGACTTCGGCGACTTCTTCCGGCGTCCCGGTCGCGACGATCATACCGCCGCCGTCCCCGCCTTCCGGTCCGAGGTCGATCAAGTAGTCGGCCGATTTGATGACGTCTAAGTTATGCTCGATGACGAGCACCGTGTCCCCGTTCTCGACGAGGCGCTGCAATACGATTAACAACCGGGCGATATCGTCGACGTGAAGACCGGTCGTCGGCTCGTCCAAGATGTAGATCGTCTTGCCGGTCGAACGTTTGTGCAGCTCAGACGCGAGCTTGACGCGTTGCGCTTCCCCGCCCGACAGTTCGGTCGCCGGTTGTCCGAGCTTCATGTAGCCGAGGCCGACGTCAGAAATCGTCTGGATCTTCCGCTTGATTTTCGGAATCTTGTCAAAGAAGTCGAGCCCTTCCTCGATCGTCATGTCGAGCACGTCGGCGATCGTCTTCCCTTTATACTTCACTTCGAGCGTCTCCCGGTTGTAGCGTTTGCCGTGACAGATCTCACACGGGACATAAACGTCTGGAAGGAAGTGCATCTCGATCTTGATGATCCCGTCCCCGCGGCACGCCTCACAGCGTCCGCCTTTGACGTTGAAACTGAAGCGGCCTTTCTTGTAACCGCGCATCTTCGCCTCGTTCGTCGACGCGAACACGTCACGGATGTCATCGAACACACCCGTATACGTCGCCGGGTTCGACCGCGGCGTCCGTCCGATCGGCGACTGGTCGATATCGATGACTTTATCGATCTGGTCAAGCCCTTCGATCGTCTTATGCTTCCCTGGCTTCGCTTTGGCGCGGTTAATATGGTGCGCGAGCGACTTGTACAGGATCTCGTTGATGAGCGTCGACTTCCCGGAGCCGGAGACACCGGTGACGGCGATGAACATACCGAGCGGGATCGATACGTCGACCTCTTTCAAGTTGTTCTCTGCTGCTTTGACGATCCTGATGAAACGCTCGTCCGGCACTTTGCGCTCGGCCGGCAGCGGGATGAACCGTTTCCCGGACAAGTATTGCCCGGTGAGCGACTTTCGGTTCTTCATAATCTGTTTCGGTGTGCCGGCGGCGATGACTTCTCCGCCGTGCTCTCCGGCGCCAGGTCCGATGTCGATCAAGTAGTCGGCCGCCATCATCGTGTCCTCGTCATGCTCGACGACGATGAGCGTATTGCCGATGTCGCGCATCTGTTTGAGCGTCGCGATCAAGCGGTCGTTGTCACGCTGGTGCAACCCGATCGACGGCTCGTCCAAGACGTACAAGACGCCGGTCAGCCGCGACCCGATCTGCGTGGCTAGACGGATCCGCTGCGCTTCCCCGCCCGATAACGTCCCGGCCGCCCGCGACAACGTCAAGTAGTCGAGACCGACGTTGTTCAGGAAGCTGAGCCGTTCTTTGATTTCTTGCAAGATGAGCCGGGCGATGGCGATATCTTTTTCGCTCAGTTCGTCCATGAGCGAATCGAACAAGGCGAGCGCATGCTCGACCGAAAGTGTCGTCACTTCCCCGATGTGGCGGTCGGTGATCTTGACGGCGAGCGTCTCTTCTTTCAACCGATAGCCGTCACACGTCGGGCAGGCGTGTGTCGCCATATACGTCTCCATCTGTTCCCGGATGTAATCCGACGTCGTCTCTTTATAGCGGCGCTCGATGTTGCGGAGCACCCCTTCAAAAAAGATCGTGTTCGTCCGGACTTGGCCGAAATCGTTCTCGTAGCGGAACAAGAACGATTCTTCTTCCGTCCCGTGCAAGACGAGGTCTTGGTCACGTTTTGACAGCCGTTCGAACGGTACGTCCATATCGATGTCGAAATGCTGGCACATCGAGGCGAGCAGTTGCGGATAATATTGCGAGCTCGTCGGCTGCCATGCGACGACCGCGCCTTCTTTCAACGTCTTCGCCGGGTCTGGGATGACGAGTTCCGGGTCGACGTCTAGTTTCGTACCGAGACCGTCACACGTCGGGCAGGCCCCGAACGGTGAGTTGAACGAGAACATGCGCGGCTCGAGCTCACCGATCGAGAAGCCACAGATCGGGCAGGCGTGGTGCTCGCTAAACAACAGCTCGGTCCCGTCCATCTTGTCGATGATGGCGCGGCCGTCCGCGAGGCGGAGTGCCGTCTCGAGTGAATCAGCGAGGCGGCCTTCGACGTCAGCACGGACGACGAGCCGGTCGACGACGACCTCGATCGAATGTTTCTTGTTCTTGTCGAGCTCGATGTCATCGGTCAGTTCGACCGTCTCCCCGTTGACGCGGACACGGACGAACCCTTCTTTTTTGAGCGAGTCGAACACTTTGACGTGCGTGCCTTTCCGTCCCGACACGATCGGCGCCAAGATTTGCAGGCGCGTCTTCTCCGGGAGCTCCATCACTTGGTCGACCATCTGTGAGATCGTCTGGCTTGAGATCTCGATGCCGTGGCGTGGGCAGACCGGTTTCCCGATGCGGGCGAACAAGAGTCGTAAGTAGTCATAGATCTCCGTCACCGTCCCGACGGTCGAGCGCGGGTTACGGCTCGTCGTCTTCTGGTCGATCGAGATGGCCGGGCTCAACCCTTCGATCGTATCGACGTCCGGCTTGTCCATCTGTCCGAGGAACTGACGGGCGTATGCCGACAGGCTCTCGACGTAACGGCGCTGCCCTTCGGCGTAGATCGTATCGAATGCGAGCGATGACTTCCCTGATCCCGACAGACCCGTCAAGACGACGAGCTGGTCACGGGGGATATCGATATCAATGTTTTTCAAGTTGTTGACGCGCGCCCCTTTGATGACGATCGCATTTTTCTTTTCAGCCATTTAATTCCCTACCTTCAACTCCAAGATTAAGTCACGCAATTCGGCCGCCCGCTCGAACTGAAGATCGCGGGCCGCTTGTTTCATTTCTTCTTCTAGTTTGCCGATTGCCGCCTCGCGCTCGTCTTGATTCATCGAGCTGAGCGACTCGAGCACTTCTTCTTCGGCAGCGACGGTCGCGCGGATGACACCGCGCACTTCTTTGCGGATCGTCTGCGGCGTGACGCCGTGCTCTTCATTGTATTCTTGCTGGATCGTCCGACGGCGGTCGGTCTCCCCGATCGCCCGTTTCATTGAATCGGTCATCTTGTCGGCGAACAGGATGACGTGGCCGTTCGAGTTACGCGCTGCCCGTCCGATCGTCTGGATGAGTGACCGGTCAGAACGAAGGAACCCTTCCTTGTCGGCGTCGAGGATCGTGACGAGACTCACTTCCGGGATATCGAGCCCTTCTCGCAGCAAGTTGATCCCGACGAGGACGTCGTATTTACCGAGTCGCAAGTCTCGGATGATCTCGATCCGTTCGAGCGTCTTGATCTCGGAGTGCATATAGTTGACCTTGATGCCCGCTTCACGGAGATAGTCCGACAAGTCTTCGGCCATCTTCTTCGTGAGCGTCGTCACGAGGACGCGTTCGTCCTGTTTGATGCGGTCGCGGATCTGGTCCATCAAGTAGTCGATCTGTCCTTTGATCGGGTGGATCTCGATCGTCGGGTCGAGTAGTCCCGTCGGCCGGATGATCTGCTCGATCATGTTTGGTGTATGCTCGAGCTCGTACGGGCCCGGTGTCGCCGAGATGAAAATCGCTTGCGACAACTTCTTCTCGAACTCCTCGAACTTGAGTGGACGGTTATCCTTGGCTGAAGGCAGACGAAAGCCGTGGTCGACGAGCATTTGTTTACGCGCCTGGTCGCCGTTGAACATCCCGCGGACTTGCGGTAGCGTCACGTGTGACTCGTCGGCGATGAGCAAGAAGTCTTTCGGGAAGTAGTCGATGAGCGTGTACGGCGTCGCCCCTTCCTCCGTCAAGTTCAGATGGCGTGAATAGTTCTCGATGCCTGAACAGTAGCCCATCTCGCGCATCATCTCGAGGTCGTAGTTCGTCCGCTGCTCGAGACGTTGCGCTTCGAGCAATTTGCCTTCTTCGCGGAACTTCTCAAGCTGTTGCTCGAGCTCGGCCTCGATGTTGATGATCGCCTTCTGCAGCTTCTCGTCGCGGGTGACGAAGTGGGATGCCGGGAAGATCGAGACGTGTTCACGGTCGGCGATGATCTCGCCGGTGAGCGGGTTCATCTCGCGGATGCGGTCGATCTCGTCACCGAAAAATTCGACGCGCAAGCACTGCTCGTCGCGTGACGCCGGGAAGATCTCGACGACGTCGCCGCGGACACGGAAGCGCCCGCGCTGGAAATCGATGTCGTTCCGTTCATATTGGATGTCGATCAGTTTGCGGAGCATCTGGTCGCGCCCCATCTCTTTGCCGACGCGGAGGCTCAAGACGAGACTGTTGTATTCTTCCGGGTTACCGAGACCGTATATACACGATACGGATGCGACGATGATGACGTCATCCCGCTCGAACAAGGACGACGTCGCCGAGTGACGGAGCTTGTCGATCTCGTCGTTGATCGAGGCGTCTTTCTCGATGAACGTGTCGGTCGACGGCACGTACGCCTCCGGTTGATAGTAGTCATAGTAACTGACGAAATATTCGACGGCGTTGTTCGGGAAAAACTCTTTGAACTCGGAATAGAGCTGGCCGGCGAGCGTCTTGTTGTGGGCTAAGACGAGCGTCGGCTTCTTCACTTCCTGGATGACGTTCGACACGGTGAACGTCTTCCCGGTACCGGTCGCACCGAGCAGCGTCTGGTAACGGTCGCCGCGATTGACGCCTTCGATGAGTTGGCGGATCGCCTCCGGCTGGTCGCCGGCCGGACTGTATTCCGAATGTAATTCGAACGGAAGCTTGATCTTGTCCATGTATATTCCTCGCTTTCTGTCCCTTGCATATTGACTTGATTATAGCACATACACGAACAAATATTCGCTTCTGAGACGCTTCCCAAACCGCTCCCCGATTCGCTATAGTAAGGTGGAATCTAAACAGAAATGGGTGGGTCGTCATGTGGTCACTTCTCTTTATCCCGCTCGGCGCGGTCGTCGGCGCCTTGTCCGGTTTCTTCGGTATCGGGGGCGGTGTCATCATCGTCCCGGTGCTCTTGTTCAACGGATATTCGGCGGCCGAGGCGGTCGCGACGTCACTTTTGTTCGTCGTCGGGACGAGCCTGGCCGGGGCGAAGAAGCACTCGTCGCTCGGCAACGTGGCTTGGTCGACCGGCCTCACGGTCGGTCTGGCCGGCGCCATTACCGCGCAGCTGTCGAGCCGGCTCGTGCTCTCGATCTCCGGGACGTATGATTGGTTGCTGAATGTGTTCTATTTGCTTATCCTTTCTTATTTTGCCGTTACGCTTCTAAAGAAAACATCGAAGCCGCCGAAACGGAAAAAATCCGGATTGGCCGCAAGTTTCTTCATCGGAGCGATCGCCGGACTCTTGTCGGCGCTCCTCGGCATCGGCGGCGGTTTTATCATCGTCCCGCTACTCGTGAGTTGGCTCGGGTTTTCGACGCACCGCGCCGTCGGGACGAGCCTTGCCGCCGTCCTGTTCATCTCGCTCGGCGGGCTCATCGGTTACTTGCCGTCGCTGTCGCTCGATTACGTTGCCCCGCTCGCCTTGGTGACGGGTGCTTTCATCGGTGCCCCATTCGGCGCAGCGCTCACGAATCGTTATCGGGACCACGAGATTTCAAGACGGCTCGCTTGGCTCTACTTGGCTGTCATCGCCTCGATCGTGCTCGACCTCGGGGCGACATGGTGGACACCGTTGTCTTATGCGAGCTTGAGTATCCTTGCTGTCTTTCTCGTCGGCATCAGCATCGATTTTTCCAAACGATTTTCCAGTCCGAACCACTTTTCTCGTTGAGAAGTGGTTTTTTTCAATATCTTGGTTTCGAAGCGCTTTCATTTAGGGGATATAGAAAAGTGGTAAGCCAAATCTAATATGGAAGGAAGGGAGTATCACATGTCAGCATTTGTCAGCGAAATTATCGGTACGATGCTACTCATCTTACTCGGTAACGGTGTCGTCGCCGGCGTCGTCCTCCGCCACTCGAAAGCCGAGAACGGCGGCTGGATCGTCATCACGTTCGGTTGGGGCTTTGGCGTTATGGTCGGGGTGTACGCTGCAGGTATTTACGGAGGCGCGCACATCAACCCGGCCGTCACGATCGGACTCGCCACGAGCGGGGCATTCCCTTGGGAAGATGTGCCACTGTACATCCTTGCCCAGTTCATCGGGGCGTTCATTGGGGCATGTCTCGTGTACGTGCACTACAAACCGCACTACGACGTGACCGAAGACCAGGGCGCGAAGCTTGCGACGTTCTCGACCATACCAGCGATCCGGAACCTCCCGTTCAACTTGATCTCGGAGATCATCGGGACGTTCGTCCTCGTCTTCGCTATACTCTCGTTCGGCGCCAACTCGTTCGCCGACGGATTGACCCCGCTCATCGTCGCGCTCCTTGTCGTCTCGATCGGTCTCTCGCTCGGTGGCACGACCGGTTATGCGATCAACCCGGCCCGTGACCTCGGACCGCGGATCGCGCATGCGATACTCCCGATCAAAAATAAAGGGACGTCCGACTGGTCCTATTCATGGGTCCCAGTCGTCGGCCCGATCATCGGCGCCGTCATCGCCGCGCTGCTCTATGGTATCCTCGTCCCATAATCACCCTAACTTCTAAGGAGGCACATTCATATGGACAAAGAAAAACGGTATATTTTAGCAATCGACCAAGGTACGACCAGTTCACGGGTCATCATCTTCGACCACGACGGCAAGATCGTCACGACCGCTCAGCGCGAGTTCAAGCAGTACTTCCCGAAACCAGGCTGGGTCGAGCATAACGCCAACGAGATCTGGGGTTCGGTCCTCGCCGTCATGGCCGAGGCGTTCGGTTCGGCCGACATCGACCCGAAAGAGATCGCGGCCATCGGCATCACGAACCAACGGGAGACGACGGTCGTTTGGGAGAAGTCGACCGGCAGACCTGTCTACAACGCCGTCGTCTGGCAATCGCGTCAGACAGCCGGCATCTGTGACGAATTGAAAGAAGCGGGCCATGCGGACTTGTTCCGCGACAAAACCGGCCTCTTGATCGACGCTTATTTCTCGGGAACGAAAGTGAAATGGATCCTCGACAACGTCGAAGGCGCCCGTGAGAAAGCGGAAGCCGGGGAATTGTTGTTCGGAACAATCGACACATGGCTCATCTGGAAGCTCTCGGGCGGTCACGCGCACGTCACCGACTACTCGAACGCGTCGCGGACGCTCATGTACAACATCTACGAGCAGAAGTGGGACGATGAGTTGCTCGACATCCTCACCGTGCCGAAGTCGATGCTGCCTGAAGTCAAGCCATCGAGTGAAGTATACGCCCACACGATCCCGTACCACTTCTTCGGATTCGAAGTCCCGATCGCCGGCGCGGCCGGTGACCAACAGGCCGCCTTGTTCGGCCAAGCCTGCTTCGAGTCAGGCGAAGGGAAGAACACATACGGAACGGGTTGCTTCATGCTTATGAACACGGGAGAAGAAGCCGTCAAGTCGGACCACGGTCTGTTGACGACGATCGCCTGGGGCTATAACGGAAAAGTCGAGTACGCGCTCGAAGGATCGATCTTTGTCGCCGGATCGGCCATCCAGTGGCTCCGTGACGGGATGCGTATGCTCAAGTCGGCGAAAGATACGGAACAGTATGCGAACCGTGTCGACACGACCGACGGGGTCTACGTCGTCCCGGCCTTCGTCGGACTCGGTGCCCCGTATTGGGACTCGGACGTCCGCGGCGCCATCTTCGGGCTCACCCGTGGTACGGAAAAAGAACACTTCGTCCGGGCGACGCTCGAGTCGCTCGCCTATCAGACACGCGACGTCTTGACGGCGATGGAGCAAGATTCCGGCATCGCATTGAAGACGCTCCGCGTCGACGGTGGTGCGGTCAACAACGACTTCCTCATGCAGTTCCAAGCGGACATCTTGAACGTACCGGTCGAACGTCCGGAAGTGAGTGAGACGACGGCGCTCGGCGCCGCCTATCTCGCCGGACTCGCCGTCGGGTTCTGGAAAGACCAGAACGAGATCAAGCAGCAATGGAAACTCGATCATCAGTTCGAACCGAACATGGACGAAGCGCATCGTGAAGCGCTCTACAAAGGCTGGCAACACGCCGTCGAAGCGACGATGGGCTTCAAACCATCAAAACTTGAAGTATAAGCATACGAAAAGGAGCATCCGCGACGGATGCTCCTTTTTATAATTTCCGTAAGCGCAAGCGCGGGCTCATCGGTTCCCCGACGAACAAGATCCCGAGCTCGTGCGGGTCGGCCTCATACATCGCCCGTTGCACGAAGCGGATATCCCCGTTCAAGTTGAGCACTTCGAGCTTGATGTACGGCTTATGAAGTTGAAGCGCCTCATAAAAGCTACTCCCTCCGGTGATGACCGTACCGTTCACTTTGTAGATCGACTCACCTGGTATGAGTTGCATCGTCTCCCCCGGCGAACCCGGAAGCGTATCGATGATGACCGCCCCGCGGTTCCCGTTCAAGAAGACCGGTGTCGTGCCGCGGTTCTCCCGTTTGATGAGCTGCAAGGCAAGCTCGTACAAGACGAACAGACCGATCAACACATAAGCGACGTAAGGGACGTCTAGGACGTACGACCCGGCGAACAAGCCGAGCGCGACCACCGCGAGCAAACCGCGATACAGGCTCAAGCGGCCGAGCAGCGTTCCCGGCAGTGCCCCGGTCGACAGCAGGCTGACCCCGATCGGGATCGGCAAGATGACCGGCACCGAGAAGTCGAGCCCGAACGACGGCGGTAAAAAGACGACGAGCGGAAAGAACCAAACCCGCTTGACGACGTGTCCGCCGATGAACTGGCCACGCTTCGACAAGATGAGCGTCGGTGACGTCTCTTTGATCCCGTTCCAACGTAGGAGGATCGCTTCGGCGAGCGTGACGATGCCGAACACGAGCGCATACACCGGCCACTCGACGTCGGCGAGCCGGTCGACCCAATTCGTGAGCCCGGCTAGCGGGACAACGTCGCGCAGACCGATGACCACGAGCATGATCAGGAACGGAAACGCCGGACTCATGAAGCGCGGGTGCATCGTCAAGACGATCAGGGCGTAGAGGACGGTGAACGTGACGACCCACTCAAAGTTGACCGTCGTCTCGAGCAAGACGGTCGCTACAGTTCCGAGGACCGCGAGCAACAGACTCGGCCACACAAAGTGGCGCCAATCTGACTTCGGCGAGCGTCGGCGCGACCGGAACATGCTTCGCTCCCGTTTAACGCGCGTCATGGATATGTAAGCGAGGGCGACGAAAGTCGCCCAGAGCAGCGGACTACCTAACAAGGTCAACAAAGCGGTAAAACTCATTCGTAGAACGTCCACACTTGTCCAATCCTTTCCCTAATCCTTATTTTGCGGCTTCTTCAAGTGCCCGGTTCAACTGGGCATCGTTCGCCTCGTCTTGGATGACTTCAAGCAACCGTGACTCGAGCGCGGACGCCGTCGCTTCATTGACGACCCCGTCCTCCGCCAAGTTGTTGTCAGCTTGGAAGTCCGAGACCGCCTGTGCCATCGTGTCACCGAAGTAACCCGCCTGACCGCCCGGCTCATAACCGATCCCGGTCAACACCGTATGCAGGTTCGACACCGTCTCGCCGTAGTCCCCGACTTTGAGCGCATCCTCTTCCGCGAGGATGCGGTTGACCCCGAAGTAATCCGGTTGATCGACCTCAACGTCAGGCTCGATACCCGTCTCGTTGACCCAATTGCCATCCGGTGTGAGCCACTTGCTCGTCGTCAGCTTCAAGTTGCTACCGTCTTCCAAGTCGAACGCCGTCTGGACGACGCCTTTCCCGAACGTCGCATTGCCGACAATCGTCGCACCGGCGCCTTCCTTGAGCGCACCGGCCAAAATCTCGGACGCAGAGGCCGAGCCTTCGTTCGTCAAGACGAACAGCTTGTACGGCTTCGCCTCACGGGCGCGTCCGTTTTGGGCCTCGCGTTCCCCGTCGGCGTTCTCGATTTGAACGACCGGCTTATCCGTCGGGACGAACCCTTCGGTCATCGCGATGACGGCCGGCAAGAGACCACCCGGGTTGCCCCGGACGTCGATGATCAAGCTATCGATATTTTGGCTCTCGAGCGTCTCGAGCTGCTCTAAAAACTCATCGGCCGTCGGCTCTGAGAACTGGGTCACTTCGAGATAGCCGATCTTTTTGCCGTTCTGCTCTTTCACTTCCGAGTAGACCGTCTCGATCGGGATCGTATCCCTTGTGATCTCATAATCGGCCTCTTGTCCGCCGCGACGGATCGTCAGCGTGACAACAGTTCCCTTTTCGCCACGGATGAGCTGGACCGCCTCTTCGACAGCCATCCCTTCGATCGACTCACCGTCGACCGCTGTGATGATATCCCCTGGGCGAAGACCTGCCGCTTCAGCTGGTGCGCCTTTGATCGGAGCGACGATCAAGATGTCTTCTCCTTTCTTCTCCAAAGTCGCGCCGATTCCTTCAAAGCTCGACTCGATCGAGTCGGTGAACTGTGACGTTTCTTCCGCGTCGAGGAAGTCAGAGTACGGGTCATCGAGCGCTGCCGTCATGCCGTCAAGGGCGCCGGTCAACAAATCTTCTTCCGAGATGTCCTTTAGCGAGTGCGTCTCGATCAAGCTGCGGACTTGTTCGACCTTGTCCCAACCTTCTGCTTTCGGTTGGATCGGTAACCTCGTATCGGTGAACGCCATCGTCGCCAGGCCTGCACCGGCCCCTGCCACGAACGTCGCGCCGGCGAGTAGTCCTGCGGTTGTGTTTTTCACGGGTAAGTCCCTCATTTCTTTTTGTCGGTCTTTCATCCAGTATAGCAAAAACTTCAGAAAAACGGACGCGTTCCACATATTTGGGACGCGTCCGTCTGTCAGTAGCCGATATAAGGGCCCGGGTCGACCGCATTTGGTTGCCCGGGTGCCCATTCCCCACGGTGGAGCTCGAAGTGGAGATGCGGTCCCGTCGACCAGCCCGTGTTGCCGAGCGTACCGACCGTCTGGCCCGCCCCGATCGACTGGCCGGCCGCTACCGTGATCGAATCTAAATGACCGTAAACGGTCGTCCAGACTTGCCCGCTCACGACGTGCGAGACGAAGACGACGTTGCCGTAACCGGTCGCTTCAGCCGCCTTGATAACGATGCCTGGGGCGGCCGAGACGATCGGTGTGCCGGTCGCGTTGACGATATCGATGCCGCGGTGTGATTCCGGTGCCCCGGTGAGCGGGTTCTCACGCGGTCCGAACCGGCTCGACACGTAACCCGACACCGGGCGCAAGAACGTACTGACCGGAGCCGTGACGGTTTTCGGTTCCGCTGCTGGCGGTGCCTGTGGTGTCACGGTTTCTTGATTCGCTTCGGCTCGTTCGGTGGCTTCGGCTCGTGCCGCTGCTTCGGCCCGTGCTCGCGCTTCTGCGGCGGCTTTTGCCTCGGCCTCTTGTTTCGCGCGGGCCTCGGCTTCCGCTTGTTCCCGTTCAGCCGTCGCGATCGCGTCGAGCTGACTGGCGATGATGCGGCGCTGTTCGTTCATGAGCGCCTGTTCTTCGTCACGGGTCATCTGTTCGAGCTCGAGCAGTTCGACCTGCTCGTTCAGTTCCGAGAGGAGCGCATGTTTCTCTGTGGCCGCTTGATCGAGCGCTTGTTTCGTGACGACGAGCTCGCGCTCTTTTTGTTTGACGAACGACAGCTGTGTCCGTTGCGTCGCCTCGAGTGTCTCGAGGCGCTCGACTTCATGCATATAGCTATGTATGAGGTCCCGGTCTTGCTCCGCGATCGTCTGTGCGGTCATGAGCCGCGTCACGAAATCCCCGAACGAGCGGGATTCGAATACGACTTGGAGATAAGACCGGTCCTCATGGATTTGAAGCACACGAAGACGCTCACTAAGGAGCGCCTTCTGGCCTTCAAGATACTGCCCTTGGGCAGCGAGTTGTTGGCGGGTCGCCTCGAGCTCTGAGCGCGCCGCGTCCGCTTCGACTTGCTGGACGGCGATCTGTTCACTTAAGCCCTCGAGACGTTCATTGACGGCGCGGATCTCGGTTGAGACCGCGTCGCGCTGTGCCTCGGTGACTTCGAGCTCGGCGTCCGTCTCGACTTGCGCTTTTTTAGACTGCTCCAATTGATTGGATAGACGATCTTGTCGTTCTTTCAACGTCTCTTTCTCCGTCGCCATGACCGGCGCGGCGAGCAGCGTCAAACTTAATCCAAGCGCAAGCGAACGTTTCATCCGCCAATTCCTCCCCATATTTAAATTAAACTTTTAAGAATCGACCGAGCGATGTCGTCGATCCCCAGATCCCGATGAACGCACCGAGCGCAAGCAAGACGAGCGAGACTTGCGTCGTGAGTACCGATGGATCGATCAATTTAAATATATCACTATTCAGTTGATCTAGCGATGGTTGTAAAGCACCATATGCGACGTCATACCCGAAATAAATGACCGCGATCGGGATGAGCGCGCCGAGCACACCGAGCAGAAGCCCCTCGATGAAGAACGGCCAGCGGATAAAGCTGTTTTTCGCTCCGACGAGACGCATGATCTCGATTTCGCGACGGCGTGAGAAGATCGTCATCTTGATCGTGTTCGAGATGAGGAACATCGCCATGAGCGTGAGTCCGACGATCAACACGAGTCCACCGATGCGGATCCCGTTGAAGAAGGCGAACATCTTATCGATATAGTCCTGACCGTACGTGACCTTATCGACGTTTTCAAGTGACTGGACCGCGTCCGCGACCGTCTCCGTGTTGAGCGGGTCTGCCGCTTTGACGATATAGCGGTCATGGAGCGGGTTGTCTTTCTCGACCGTACCGTACGCGTTGGCGTCTTCCCCGAGCTGGTTGCGGAAGTTTTCGAGTTCATCCTCTTTCGAGCTGAACGTCACCGAGGCGACGCCCGGGATTTGTTCTAAGTTCTCGCCTAGTTTCTCGACGTTCGCTTCCTCCGCCGTCCGTGTGACGAACACTTGGATCTCGACGTCGTTCTCGACGTTTTCTGAGATCTCGTTGACGTTGAACATGACGAGGGCGAAGACGCCGACGAGTAACAAGGTGATGGTGACGGCACTGATGGCCGCAAACGACATCCAACCGTTGCGAAGCGTCCCTTTGAACCCTTCGCGTAAATGGCGTAGCCCACTTTTAAATATCATAGCCATATGCTCCTTTCTCTTCATCGCGGACGACTTTGCCGTTTTCGATCGCGATGACGCGATGACGGATCTTATCGACGATGTCACGGTTATGTGTCGCCATGACGATCGTCGCCCCGCGGCGATGGATCTCTTGGAATACTTCCATGATGCCCCATGCCGTATCCGGGTCTAAGTTACCGGTCGGCTCGTCGGCGATGATGAGCTTCGGCTTGTTGACGATGGCGCGGGCGATCGAGACACGTTGCTGTTCGCCACCTGACAGTTCGTCCGGATAGTTACGTGCCTTATGTTTCAATCCGACGAGGTTCAAGACGTCCATGACTTGCTTACGCATCGTATTCGTGTCGGCCTGAACGACTTCAAGTGCGAACGCGACGTTCTCATACACTGTTAATGAAGGGAGCAGCTTATAATCTTGGAAGATGACGCCGAGCTGGCGGCGTAGTTTCGGGACGTGGCGGTTTTTTAATTTCCCGACGTCGATCCCGTCGATCAACAGTTGACCGTTCGACGGCTTCTCCTCCCGATAAATCATTTTCATGAACGTCGATTTCCCGGCGCCGGATGGTCCGACGACGTATAAAAATTCGCCGTCTTCGATCTTCAAATCGAGGTCGTCGACTGCGACGACACCGTTTGGATATACTTTACTAACTTTTTGCATCGAGATCATAACGTATTCCCTACCCTTTTTATAAATTTTTCATGCATCTATGACGAGTGTGTGATTGTTTAGTAAGTGAATATTTTCGCCTAGCCTCAGTTCTACACGATAACTAGTGATTCTGTCAAGGCACCGTCCAAGTTTCTGAGCGGGCCAAGGTTTATCCGGTTCAGTAGTAGGAGCGCCTACAATTATAACAACCAGAATTTTAAATAACCATTACAGGATTGTTTCAGTTCGATTGAGTTCGGTGTGAAATTGTTGAACTGAACGTCCGTTTCACGTCGCGGTCACATTTGGTGAAACTCACATTCAAATAGGCACTCGCCGGGGCGAGTGCCTATGTTCAATCGTTCCGTTTATCGGTCGGACGCTTTTTCAACGCGTCGAACGGTGAACGTTTCCGTTTCCGGTATTTGATGTGGATCGTCGGTGACTCATACTCTTCCGACGCCCGGATGTCTTTGCTTGAGACGCGCATGAACGACCAGGCGAGGAGCACCATGATGAAGATGAGCGGGAATCCGCCGACGATGCTCGCCGTCTGCAACGTGTCAAGCCCACCGAGGAACATGAGCGTCAGCGGCATGATACAGAGAGCGAACGCCCAAAACAGGCGGTTCCAGACGAGCGGCTCTTCTTCGACATGCTTTTGCGTGACCGATGCCAAGATGTAGGAAGACGAGTCGAACGTCGTCGCGAGGAAGATGATCGCGAGGAGCGTGAACACGGCGACGACGACTTTACCGAACGGCAGCTGGCCGATAATGGCGATGATCGTTGCCGGCGGTCCGTACATGTCCATATACGAGATGACGTCGAACGCACCGGTCAAGTGGAGGTAGAGCCCGTAATTGCCGAGTATCCCAAAGAACAGGATACAGCCGAACGTCCCGTACACCATCGTCCCGATGACCATCCCGCGGATCGTGCGCCCCCGCGAGATCCGGGCGACGAACAGGCCGACGAACGGTGCGTAAACGAGCCACCACGCCCAGTAGAACACCGTCCACGATTCCGGGAAGCCCGTCTCTTCGAAGCCACCGAGGTTGCCGAACGGCTCCATCCACGTCGCCATCAAGAAGAAGTTGTCGAGCATCGTGCCGACCCCGTTGAACGTCGTCTCCAAGATGAACCGGGTCGGACCGAAGGCGAAGACGAACGTCAGGATAATGATGGCGAGCCAAATGTTCAAATCACTCAGCACTTTGATGCCCCGTTTCAAGCCGACGTACGAGCTGATGGCGAAGATGACGGTACAGATGAGCATGATGACCGCCTGCATGCCGAGCGTGACCGGGATGCCGGTGATCTCGTTCACCCCTTCGGCGATCATCGGTGTCCCGAGTGCGAGCGTCGTGCCGGCCCCGCCGAGAAGACCGAAGATGAACAAGATGTCGATGACTTTACCGACCGGTCCGTCCGCCCATTTGCCGATGACGGGCCGGGCCGGACCGCCTCGCTCACTTTCAACACCGATTTGCGGCGTACATAATAGAAGTAAGCGATCGGCAACGCCGGTAGCGTATAGATCGCCCAAGCGATCGGCCCCCAGTGGAACATGCCGTAGGCGGTCGCCCATTGGATCGCCTCGGTCGACTCCGGTGTGACATCGAACGGCGGTCCTTGATAGTAGTACACCCATTCGATGACCGACCAATACAAAATACTTGAGCCGATCCCGGCGGCGAACAACATCGCCGCCCAAGAGAACGTGCTGAACTCGGGTTCCTCATCTTCAGCGCCTAACTTGACGTGCCCATTTTCACTGAAAGCGACGAAGATCAAAAATCCGAACGCGCCGAGCCCCATCGCTAAATACAACATGCCAAAGTTCGTCGTCATGAACGTGTTGGCGGCGCCGACCCATGCCTTCCCCGTCTCCGGGAAAAAGACGAGCGGCAACGTCACCGTCAGCAACAGGACGAACGCACCGATGAACGTCGGCCAATCAATCAGTTTTGTCTTCACATCATATCCACTCCGTTTCAATGTCTTTATCGTTCCTTACCAAAATTCGATCAATCCAAAACGCGGAATGCAAAAAAACCACGGTTATCCCGTGGTCCTGATGATCACTTCTTCTCGGCGAGCCAAGCTGCGACCGCTGTGATTTCTTCGTCCTTCTCAATCACGTTCGCTGGCATCGCGCCTTGTCCGTTTCGAATAATGTTCTCGATGTCTTCAGCCGAGAGGCGTGCACCGACGTCCGTCAATGCCGGACCGCTCATGCCTTCCAAGTTCGCGCCGTGGCAGGCCGCACAGTTCTGTGCGTATACCGCTTCCGCGTCGACTGAAGCCGTGTTCGAGCCCGTATCTCCATTGCTTGTCGTTTCTTCTTCATCGCCGCCGCCGCACGCACCGAGCGTGAGCATGGCGCCGAGGCCGATGGCCATCATCCACTTCTTCATATAGGGTTCCCCTCCTAAGTTGTAGAAATTGCCTACATTATCCATTATAACCGTTTTGACAAGCCCTTTAACCTAATCTCACGAAAAGTACACAAAGATTCCACATCTCACGGGACGTTGCTATACCGTTTGTCCGAGGTGAAACCTTGGCCCATCACCTCGTGCGCCTCGCTGAAGATGAGGAACGCGTCGGGGTCGATGCGGCGGATCAGGTCTTTCAACCGACTCACCTCGTTCTGACGGACGACGACGAGCAACATCGGGCGGTCGAGACGCGAATAGGCGCCGATCGCCTGGATCTCGGTCGCGCCCCGGTCGAGCTCGTCGAAGACGGCGCGCGTGATGACGTCACGCTTGTCCGAGATGACATACGCCATCTTGTCTTGCGTGAAGCCGAGCTGCACGAAGTCGATCATCTTGATCGTGATGTACAAGGCGATCAGCGCGTACAGTCCCGTCGTGAACGAGAACGTGACGGCTGCGACGATCACGACGGTACCGTCGAGGATGGCGATACAGAGATAGAGCGGGATGTGGGTGAACTTATGTAGGATCTGGGCGAGTAAGTCCATCCCACCGGTCGAGGCCCGGCCGCGGAAGATGAGCCCGAGGCCGATCCCGACACCGACGCCGCCGAACACAGCCGCGAGCAACGTATCCTCGACCGCCGCGCCCGCACCGATCGCTTCATAAAACAAGATCACACCTGGTAAGAAGATCGAGCCGACGAGCGATTTGACGCCGAAGCCGAGCCCGAGGATCATCCAGCCGACGAGGAGGAGCAACACGTTCGAGACGAGCTGGAACGCCCCCGGCGAGATGCCGAACAGCTCGTACGTGATGATCGAGATCCCACTGACGCCGCCCGAGGCGATGTTGTTCGGGAACAGGAACAGACTGAACGCCGAGGCGACGAACACGGAACCGGTCAATAAGTAAATATAGTCTTTGACGATTTGCTTCATTAAAGAAATTCTCCTCTACATACAACGTGGCCCAAAGACGGACGTCTTTGAGCCACATGCATCACATATTTGTCTTACGGAGGTAAGCGTCGATGAAGCCCATGATGTCTCCATCCATGACGCCGCTCGTGTTCCCGACTTCGTAACTCGTGCGGTGGTCTTTGACCATCGCATACGGGTGGAAGACGTATGAACGGATCTGGCTGCCCCAGCCGATGTCTGTCTTCTCACCGCGGATCTCGTCGAGCTTGCGTTGCTGCTCATCGAGTTCGCGCTGGTACAGTTTCGCCTTGAGCATCTTCATCGCCGCTTCACGGTTCTTGATCTGTGAACGCTCGGCCTGACATGCGACGACGACACCCGTCGGCACGTGCGTGATCCGGACGGCCGAGTCGGTCGTGTTGATGTGCTGACCGCCGGCGCCCGACGCGCGGTACGTGTCGATGCGGAGGTCTTCGGTCTTCACGTCGATCTCGATATCGTCATTGAATTCCGGCATGACGTCGCACGAGACGAACGACGTATGACGGCGGCCCGACGAGTCGAACGGCGAGATCCGGACCAAGCGGTGGATCCCTTTCTCCGCTTTCAAGTAGCCGTAGGCGTTATGCCCGACGATGCGGAGCGTGACCGACTTGACGCCGGCCTCCTCGCCCGCGAGATAGTCGACCGTCTCGACTTTCCAACCTTGTTTGTCCGCGAAACGCTGATACATGCGGAGGAGCATCGAGGCCCAGTCTTGCGACTCGGTACCGCCCGCACCCGGATGCAGCTCGAGGATGGCGTTGTTCGTGTCATACGGTCCGTTCAAGAGGATCTCGAGTTCGAATGCGTCGAAGTCGGCCTTGAGCGCCATGACCATCTCTGAGAGATCACCTTGCATCTCGACGTCAGGTTCTTCCTTGATGAGTTCGAGCGTGACTTCGCCGTCCTCGTGACCGTCCGCGAGCTCTTGATACTTGTCGACCATCGCTTTGAGCGCGTTCGACTCGTCGATGACTTTTTGTGCCTTCTCTTGGCTGTCCCAGAAGTCCGGGTACGTCATCTCGTTTTCGAGCTCGGCGATGCGCGCCTGTTTCTCTGATAAGTTAAGCGATTGTCTGTAATTTTCGAGGCGTTTTGCCATCGCCTCGAGTTCGTTCCGAATATCTGAAATTTCCATAGTGAGATTCACCTTTCCGTAGGAAAGAGGCGAGCAGGCTCGCCTCTTTAAAAATTAAGCTTGTTGTTTGCCGTGACAGTTTTTAAACTTCTTGCCTGAACCACACCAGCACGGGTCGTTGCGCCCGAGGCGTTGGTCTTCTGAACGGCGGACCGGTTTTTTCTTCACCGGCGCGTCGTCCTTGCCAGACACCGCCACTTCCTCCTCGACGACTTTCTCGCGTCGGAGGTTGTCGCCGACTTCGGCACGGAGCACGAAGCCGGTCACTTCTTCCGAGATGGCCGCGTTCATCGCGTCAAACATGCTGACGCCTTCCGCCTGATACTCACGGAGCGGGTCGTTCTGTCCGTAAGCACGCAAGTGGATGCCTTGACGAAGCTGGTCCATATGGTCGATGTGCGCCATCCAGTGTGAATCGACGGCACGGAGCACGATGATCTTCTCGAACTCGTTGAACCGGTCCGGTGGTGCGAGTTGACGTTTCGCCTCGTACTGGGCGTTCGTCCGTTCAAGCAACAGTTCCGTGATCTCCTCACGTTCTTTGCCGTAGAAGTCTTTCCCGGCGACCGCGTTCTCGAGGGCGAGCGTCTGGTTGGCCCAGTGCGCCAGCTCGTCGATGTTCCATTCTTCCGGCACGAGTTCGAGCGGCGTGTATTGCGCGACGCCCATCTCGACCGTCTCACGGATCATCGAGCGGACGATATCGGTGACCGATTCGTTCTCGAGGATGCTGGCCCGGTCTTTATACATGACTTTCCGTTGGTCGGCCATGACGTTGTCGTAACCGAGCAACTGTTTACGGGCATCATAGTTATTGCCTTCGACACGTTTTTGGGCCGACTCGACCGCTTTCGAGACCATGCGGCTCTCGATCGGTTGCGTGTCGTCCATGCCGAGGCGCTCCATCATGCTCTGGAGGCTGTCGGTCCCGAAGCGGCGCATGAGCTCATCTTCGAGTGACAAGTAGAACTGCGATTTACCCGGGTCGCCTTGACGCCCGGCCCGACCGCGGAGCTGGTTGTCGATCCGGCGCGACTCGTGGCGCTCGGTACCGACGATGTAAAGACCGCCGAGCCCGATGACACCTTCGCCGAGCTTGATGTCGGTTCCGCGTCCGGCCATGTTCGTCGCGATCGTGACCGAACCTTTTTGTCCGGCGTTCTCGACGATTTCGGCTTCACGGGCGTGGTTTTTCGCGTTCAAGACTTCGTGCTTGATTTTCTTCTTCGTGAGCAGCTTGCTCAAATACTCAGACGTCTCGACCGCGACCGTACCGACGAGGACCGGTTGTCCGGTCGCGTGCGCCGAAGCGATCTCTTCGACGACGGCTTTGAACTTGCCTTCCATCGACTTGAAGATGAGGTCGGAACCGTCTTCACGGACGATCGGTTTGTTCGTCGGGATCGTGACGACTTGCATGTTGTAGATGTTACGGAACTCTTCTTCCTCCGTCTTCGCCGTACCGGTCATCCCGGCCAGCTTCTCATACATCCGGAAGTAGTTTTGGTACGTGATCGTCGCGAGCGTCATCGATTCCCGTTGAATCTCGACGCCTTCTTTCGCCTCGATCGCCTGGTGCAGACCTTCCGAGTAGCGGCGTCCGTCCATGACCCGACCTGTGAACTGGTCGATGATCATGACTTGGCCGTCGCGGATCATATAGTCGACGTCATGATGCATGACGGCGTTCGCACGCAATGCGAGCCCGACGTGGTGGTTGACCGAGACGTGCTCGATCGCGAACAAGTTGTCGATGCCAAAGAACTTCTCGGCGAGGTCGACCCCTTTGTCCGTGAGTAACACCGACTTCGTCTTCACATCGACCGTGTAGTCGTCTTCGAGCTTGAGCGTCCGGACGAACGCGTCGGCACGTGTGTACAATTCAGTTGATTTTTGGGCCGACCCTGAGATGATGAGCGGGGTCCGCGCCTCATCGACGAGGATCGAGTCGACTTCATCGACGATCGTGTAGTAGAGCTCACGCTGAACACGGTCTTCCTTATAAAGGACCATGTTGTCACGCAAATAATCGAACCCGAGTTCATTGTTTGTCGAGTACGTGATGTCACAGTTGTACGCCGCCTGCTTCTCGACGCGGTCCATGTTCGAGACGTTCAGTCCGACCGAGAGGCCGAGCGCGAAGTAGAGCGGTTCCATGAGTTCTTTGTCACGTTTCGCCAAATATTCGTTGACCGTCACGACGTGTACGCCACGGCCAGTCAGGGCGTTCAAGTAAACCGGGAGCGTCGCGACGAGCGTCTTCCCTTCACCGGTCTTCATCTCGGCGATGTCGCCGTTATGGAGCACGTAGCCCCCGATGAGCTGGACGCGGTAGTGACGCATGCCGAGCACGCGTTCTGACGCCTCGCGACAGACCGCGAACGCTTCCGGAAGGATATCGTCAAGCGTTTCCCCTTTATCCAGACGCTCACGGAATTCGACAGACTTCGCCTGAAGTGCTTCGTCAGACAACGCCTTGACCGGCTCAGCGAATGACTCGACTAAGTCGGCCGCTTTTTCTGCTTTTTTCAATACTCGTTTCTGTGGAGCAAATAAATCTTTCAAAAAGTTCGCCATACGTTTTATCTCCTCTGCACTCAGTCAAAAATGCATGTTTTTTCCCTAATGTACAGTTTAACCGAAGTGACCCACGCTTTCAAGGAAAGGCAAAACGAAACGGCCCTCCAAGTCGGAGGGCCGTGTGAATTCAAAGTTAGATTATTCAGGTTCGATCAAGCCGTATTTACCGTCTTTCCGACGATAGACGACGTTCGTGTTCCCGGTCTCCGCGTCTGAGAAGACGAAGAAACTGTGACCGAGCATGTCCATTTGAAGGATCGCTTCTTCCGTGTCCATCGGCTTGAGCGTGAACCGCTTCGTCCGCACGAGTTCGAGTTCTGCCTCGTCCTCGTCGTAAGCAGGAATGTCTTCAGAACCTTCGAGTGATTTGAAATACTCGCCGATCCCGCCTTCTTTGGCGCGTCCTTTACGGTTGAGCTTTGTTTTGTGTTTACGGATTTGACGTTCCAATTTGTCGACGACGAGGTCGATTGCCGCGTACATATCGAGGTTGGTTTCCTCAGCGCGAAGCAATAAGTTCGTCATCGGGATCGTCACTTCTACTTTTTGCTTTTCGTTGTACACTTTCAAGTTGACGTAAGCCGTCTGTGCATCCGTAGGAGTTGTGAAATACCGAGTCAACTTCTCCAGCTTTTTCTCGACATAGTCTTTGATGGCTGGTGTGACTTCAATGTTTTCGCCGCGAATGTTATAAATCATCTTAACTCCTCCTTAAAATAACCGCTTGAACCAATGATTCGTCATTTTGGACCGAATCTCCTGCCTCATCGCTTAAAAAGATCTTAAAAAGAAAGCGGAAGCGGGTGGCTCATATATAGTATACCCCGTATTCAGTTTATTTGAAAACGTTATCATCAGAAAATAATGACAATTTTGTTCCGATGCTCACGCCTGCAATCGAATCGGTTGTATAAAAAGAAGTTACCCGTTATCGCCGTTTTTAAACTCGTTTTCTTAAGAGAAAAATACTATGTAAACAAAACAAAAAACCGACTTCACGAGGAAGCCGGTTCACGGTTTGAAATTATAATTTTACAACGTTAGCCGCTTGTGGGCCGCGTTCGCCATCTACGATTTCAAACTCAACTTCTTGACCTTCGTCAAGAGCTTTGTAGCCGTCAGTTTGGATTGCTGAGAAGTGTACGAAAACGTCTTTGCCGCCTTCTACCTCGATGAAACCAAAACCTTTTTCTGAGTTAAACCATTTTACTTTACCTACCATGTGCAAATCCATTCCTTTCACCATTGAAGAATACAGAGGCTTTCCCTCTAATTGCTATATTACCACCTTATCGGTCACGATACAAACATTTTCTGCTTTTTTGTAAATGAATCGTCTTTTGGCTTACATTGGAATTATATTTCCCTACTTTTCATATTGGCTTATTGAATTTACATTTTTTGTGATATATCATGGAAGGGATGATTTAGGTTTGTGCTTTTTTTGAATATCGGCCGATCCTGAAAATCTAATACGAGGAGGATGGTGCAGCGTATGCGCCCCTACTATTCCGAGGAAAAATATCGCATCACGAAGCGAACCGTGGCGATCTTGCCTTGCTTTGACATGATGAAGCAATCGCGGATCATTCTCGAGGACGGCAGCGAGATTTCGACCCCGCTCCGGCCGTACCAGTTGCTGCAGCTCTCTTGCCGCCAGTACAACAGCTCGATCGAGGAACGGATCTTCGTCGCCAAACGCGTCGCCGGGGTCAAAGGCAAAGTGCCGGTCGTCATCGAACCGACGACGGGACTCGTCTTCTTCCCGACGAAATCGCCGAAACGTGAAGATTGCGAATGGTACGCCTGGTCCCACATTCGGGACATCGTGACTGTCGAGGGTGCCCCGAACGGCGTGATCGTCACGAAAGACGGTCACCGCATCCAGACGAACGCGACCGCGTACGTCTTAAAAAACCAGATCAAAGCGACCGGCGAATTGGTCGCCCGGTTCCAACAACTGAACATGAGCCCTGCGCTCGAATCTTGACCTGCCTTCCGTCGTTTGACGGGAGGTTTTTTATGGGGATTTTGCTTCACTTTTTGAAAAAGAGGTCGATATATTGGTCGAGGTGACAACAATGCAAATCCAAGCGCAACTCGCTACAACCGTAGCCGCGAAAGCGGGTGTCCAGATGAACCGCGTCTATAAAGCTGAAATCGTCAAGCAGACCGGTCCTGACACGGCCATCGTCAAGGTCGGCGGCGAACAAGTCGAGGTCACGTTCAAAGACGGGCTGCCGAAGACGAACCCGTTCCAACTAACGCTCGTCGAAGAGGACGGGGTGTTGCTCGGGACCGTCGTCGTCAAACCGGAAACGGAGACGGCGGACGCACCGGCGCCAGGGACAAAACCCGACACGAAAGTCGATACGAAAATCCAAGCGTTGCTCGCATCGCTCCCGCCTGAAGTGCGGAGCGCCGTCAGCCGCTTGATCCAATCGGGACGCCTGCCTATGAACGAGGACACGGTCCGCTTGCTCGAGACCGTCTTCAAAGGCGACATGCGCGACGCCGTCTTATTCTTGCGCACGATGGAAGCGCCCGTCGTCAAACCCGACGTCGCCAAAGACATCGCGGTCGCTTCACTAGATGAAGCGAAACGTCAACTGAAGGTGCCGCCACCGGACGCGCCGTACCCGCAAAAAGAGCGTTACGTCGAACTCGTGAACTTGTCGCGACCGGCCACAGAACGCGTCACACCGACACCGGAGACGGTCGACCGGCTGATCAAAGAACTCCCGGCCGCACCACCCGCCCGTCCCGAACCGAAGGAAGCCTTGCCACCCGTCAATGGACGTCAAGTCATGGTCAAGGAAGTGACGACGCATCTCGCTGCCGTGACGAACACGTTCCGCTCAGAACAGGCGACCGTGACGAAACAGCTCGGACAAGTCGCGGCGCTCGTCGAATCGAAGCCGCATTTGGCCCGCCCTGCCTTAGAGACGGTCGGGACGCGTCTGACGCAACTCATCCAAAAGACGGACGCCCTGTTACATACCGACGCTCGGCAAGAGAAAGCGCTCGTCGCGATGACGGCGAAGCTCGACGTCGCCTTGTCACTGTTGTCGACGAAGCCTGCCGAGAGTGCCGCCCTCATTAAAGACGTGCGCACGGCGTTGAACGAGTTCCGTTACGTGCCGAATCAGGTCCGCGTCGAATACATCCCGCATGGCGCCACTCGTGCCGGTGAGGTCCACGTGACACCGCTCCGCCTTGACGCCAACCTGTCAGGCCGCCACGTCCAAGAGACGGCGCAGCGCGTCCAGACCGCTTCACAACAGGCGCAAGCGCAAACGTCACAAGCCGTTCAGGCATCGGCCTTGTCGGTTCGTTCCGAAGCGGCGTCACCGGAAGCGGCACGCCTCGCCTCGTTCTTCCAAGTCCAACAGACGATCAACCGGCTCGACGGCGGGCAGCTCCATCAGCTCCTGCTCGCCCTGCCGGCGAAGGTCCAGGAGATCGACACCGGCATCCACGTCCACATCCAAAACCGGGAAGCCGGCGACGTCGTCGATTGGGAGAACAGTGTCCTCTACATCCGGCTCGAGACACCTCGCTTAGGCGAGATCGGCGTGAAAGTCGAAGCACTCGACCGCAACCTCCGGCTCACGCTCGAACATGATGACCCGACGGTCGAACGGATCGCGCGACCGCTGCTCGGAAAGATCGAGACGACGCTCGAAGCGATCGGCTACCGGAGCGTGACGACCCAGTTCCGCCCGCTGACGAAAGCCGAGAAAGTCGAAGTCGAACCAGAGCGCACGCAGACGACCGGCTATGACTTTAGAATCTAGGAGGCCCTTATGTATCAACGCATGGATTTGACGAAACGTAAGACGGCCGCCGTCGTCCGTTATGACGAGACGACCGACCGGGCCCCGATCATCGTCGCGCGCGGCACAGGTGCCGTCGCCGACAAGATTTTGGAAGAGGCACGCTCGCGCGGTGTGGCCATCGAGCACGACCATTCGCTCCTCGGCCACCTGCTCGACCTTGACCTCGGCGATGCCATCCCACCGGAACTATATGACGTCATGGCCGAAGTGTTGCTTTTAATAGAAGAACTTGACTCGATCAAAGGAGAACAATCATGAATTCGAACCGATTATATGAAATGAGCCCGGAGGAGCTGACGCAAGCGATGCTCCACGCGCTCACCTACCATTACGAGACCGCGCTGACCGCGACGATTGCCGAGCGCAACCGTCATCTGCGCCAAGCGCGCGAACTGCTCGCCAAACTGTACCAAGGACTTCATGACAGCGGCGGCATCATCTCGGCCCAGCTCGAGGAATTGTACTTGTACATGGCGAAAGGCAGCCTCGAGGCGCTGATCGAACAAGATATGGATAAGATCAAAGAGCTCCATGCGCTCGCGACCGATTTAGAGACGACGTGGGACGAGGCGGTTTTGAACGCTCAGCTCCAACCCGCACACGTAGGAGGAAACCGTTATGAAAATTACTAATAACATTCAAGCGTTGAAAGCCTATACGTCACTGTCACTCAACCAGACGACGATGAAGAAGACGATGGACCGCCTCTCGAGCGGCGTCCGCATCAACAAGGCGTCGGACGACGCGGCCGGCCTCGCCATCTCCGAGAAGATGCGGATGCGCCTCGACTCGTTGTCGATGGCCGAGCGCAACACGCTCGACGGCATCTCGCTCACGCAGACGCTCGAAGGCGGCATGAACGAGACGCACTCGCTCCTGCAGCGCATGCGCGAACTGTCGGTCCAAGCGGCGAACGGGACGTTGAGCCCGGACGATACGAAAGCGATCCAAGAAGAGATCAACGCGCTCACAGAAGAAGTGAGCCGGATCGCCGAGACGACCGAGTTCAACTCGAAGAAGATCATGAACGGTGACTATGTCGCCGGGAACGAGACACTCTTCTTCCAACTCGGGGCCGGCAGCGGTGAAGGCGTGCTCTTGAACGTCGCCGACATGCGCGCGGAAGCGCTCGGCATCGACGGGCTCGACGTCACGACGCAAACTGGTGCAAACGACGCCATCGCCAAGTTTGATAAGGCGATCAACGACGTCTCGCTCGAACGCTCGAAGCTCGGTGCCATTCAAAACCGGTTAGAAGCGAACGTCGGTGTCGTCACGATCGGTTCAGAGAACTTGACCGCGTCTGAGTCACGCATCCGCGACGCCGACATGGCCCGCGAGATGATGGACTTCGCCCGCCTCAACATCTTGAACCAGTCCGGCATGGCGATGATCGCCCAGTCGAACGCGTTGCCGCAAGGCGTGTTACAATTATTGAACTAACTTACAGAAAGGACGAGGCCTGATGGACATTCGTCGAATTATGGAGACCCAGTCGCTTCACGGAGCGGGCAAAGCCAAGCGGCCTGACGCGGAACCAGGCGTCTCGTTCCAGAACGTGATCGGACAAAAACGCGAGGACCGCGAATACGAGCGCTTCCAGCGCCAGATCGCGGCCATCCATGATCAAGGTGAGCTTCTCGCCGAGAGCCAGACGGTCGAGTCGCTCACCGAATATAAACGATTGATCAAAGACTTTATGAAAGACGCCGTTGACGCGGCGCTCAGCCTCGAAGACAAACGCGGGTTCAACCGCCGGGGCCGAGCCAAGATCTATAAGATCGTCGAGCAGGTCGACCAGAAACTGCTCGCACTGACGGACCAGGTCATCTCAGGAGAAGCGTCACGTCTGTCGCTCCTCGACCAAGTCGGTGAGATCCGCGGACTTCTCGTCAACGTCTACGTATGAGGTGACGTATGGCTGAACATTTGTTTTCGAAGAAAGTGAAATGCCCGTACTGCTTGAAAGAAAGTGTGACACCGCGCATCTTATCGCGCCATATCCGGCCGCAAGAAGTCGCGAAGGACGGCTACACGACATACGACGGTGAGAACCCGTACTTGTATGAGCCAGCCGTCTGCAGCCATTGCCACCTCGTCTTCCACGACTCGTTCGATAAAGTCCGCAAAAACAACCGTGAGGCGCTCGAGACGAACTATTTGTCACGGATCAACCCGGAGACGCTCCAAGGCGACCGCACGCCCGAGCACGTCATCCAACTGTACAAGTTCGCCGTCATGACGGCGCAGCTGAGCGGACAGAAGCCGTCCGTCGTCGCCATGCTCGGGATGCGGCTCGTCTGGGTGAATCGCTTGATCGAGAACGAGACGGCCGAGAAGGAATGGATGCAGCGGACGCTCGACAAGTACAACGAGGTGCAGGAAGTGTATACCGACCAGATTCGGACCGGCCTGCCGTACGATCAGCTCATGTTGCGGATCGCCGACTTGTCGGCCGCCCTCGGATTGTATGAGGACGCCCGACGTTGGTACGGGATTTTGCTCGGCAGTAAGGAAGTCTCAGAACGGATCCGGACGCAGGCCCGTGATCATTGGGAAGAGTTTCGGACCGAGCACGCCTAGACGGACAGGACATCCTGTTCGTCTTTTCTTGATTTCGGGTATGGGAGAAAGACACTACACAAGGGGGAAATGACATGTTTGAACAACGATACGTGACAGAAGTACGCAGCATCTTCCAAGAACAGAAACAGCTCGCAGAAAGCGCGCTCAATCAAGTGAGCGACGACGATTTGCATCGCGTGCTCGCACCGGACACGCTCTCGCTCGCCGTCATCGTGCAACATATCTCGAACAATATGTTATCACGTTGGACCGACTTCTTGACGACGGACGGGGAGAAACCGGACCGGAACCGTGACGCCGAGTTCGAGGACCAACAGTTGTCCCGCACCGAGCTCATGGCGACGTGGGACGAGCGTTGGCAGCTGCTCGACGACGTCTTGGCGAGCCTGACTCCTGAAGACCTTGGCAAGGCCGTCTTCATTCGCGGTGAAGAGAAGAGCGTCATCTGGGCGATTGAGAAGCAAGTGTCGCACTACAGCTATCACGTCGGTCAAATCGTCTACTTGGCAAAGGTTTTCGCCGGAGAGAACTGGAACGTGTTGACGATTCCGCTCCCGCATCAACGTAAATAAGAAAAAGCGCATCGCCATGATGCGCTTTTTCTTATTTGGTGACATCGATTGTGTATTCATATCGGTCTTCGGCGATAGTGCTGAAGCTGTCGTCGTAAGGTCCTTCAACAACGAAACGGACCTCTGTCAATTCTTCAGGCATTGATTCAACATGGAACAGTACTCCACCTTCCTTTTTTACTTTTCCTAGAAACTCTCCACCCACGTCTTCCGAAATAATGATGTCCGCGTCGACTTGTTCTCCTGTGTTCGTGACAAGTCTAGCTTGGTTCGGATGAAAACTGACGGTCTCGTCGCTCGTATTTTCAACAATGACATTGAACGAAACGATAGTCACTTCTTCTTGCTCATCAAATAAAAACCGATAATCAGAGGCGACTTCAAGTCGAACTGTTTGAACTTTGTCGATTTGAAAAATAATCGGACCTATCGTTTCTTCTATTCCAAGTTCTCGATTTTTCATATAAATTTGACTTCGTCCAATCTCATCTTCCTGCACTTCAAATTCTTCTTCGTGAACCACTTCAGAGTCGGGCGTCACTTCTTCTTCGCTGTCTGTCGAAGGAGCATTTTCGTTTTGAGTGGTTGGTTCGGCAGGAGTTGGCAAAGTCTCGCCGTCCCCGCATCCGACTAGAAACATAAGGAGAATGGCAAAAATAAATCCATACGATTTCAACCCAATCCTCTCCTTTACATCTAAACTTTTCCAACTTATATAAAACTTATTCCCCATTATTATGAATGTCATTCGAAGAGGCGACTGAATAAATTGAAAAATATTCTCTCACAGCACTGCTACATAAAAAGGTCGCACCAGTCTTCTAGTGCGACCATTCATCATTTCTCAACGTTGATCGTATACTCGTAACGATCTTCTCCGATTGAATTATAATCGACGTCGAACGGTCCATCGACGACAAGTTTCAATTCGGTCAACTCTTCCGGCAGCGCCTTGACGAAGAAGAGGATGTTTCCTTCTTTTTTCACTTTGCCGAGGAACTCGCCACCGACGTCATCCGAGAACCACATGTCGGCCGTCACTTGCTCCCCTGTGTTCGTGACGAGCGTCGCTTGGTTCGGATGGAAACTGACTGTATCGTCGACCGTGTTTTCAACGATGGCGTTGACGGCGACGACCGTCACTTCTTCTTGGCCGTCGAACGAATCACGATACGCTTCTGCGACTTGGAGCCGTGACGTCTGCACTTTATCGATGGTAAACGTCAGTGAAGCGATCGTCTCTTGAATGTCGAGCGCTTTGTTCTTCATGTAGATCGTGTTCGTCCCGAGCTCGCTGTCTTGGACTTCCGTCTCCTCTTTCGTTTCCACTTCTTCTTGTGGAGCGGTGTCTGTTGCTTCTTCCGCTACCGCGACTTCTTCCGTATCGGTTGCTGTCGTTTTCAATTCGTCCGCCTCCCCGCAGCCAACGAGTAGCGCGAGTGGTAAGGCAAATAGGAATCCGTATCGTTTCATGTTCATTCAAAATCTCTCCTTTTAAGTTGACGAGTGGTGGTTGATACAACGAGCATAACGGATTCATCCACCTGACCTTGTCAATAAAAAGTGATAGGTCTATACCCCTAGAAAATAAAAAACAAGGCTCACAATTGAGCCTTGTTCGGTCTTGACATTTATCCGCGAGCTTTTAAGTCTTCTTCTTCATAAGGGTCGGGGTTATCTTCGATTGGTGCGTCGTCCTCGACGTACGCCTCAAGTTTCGGGTCCCGTTCCACGTATTCATCGTACGCCCCTTCTGGACCGTAGACGAAGTAACGACGATCTTTCACGTTAGGTTTTACCTTTTTCTCACTCATCTCGTTTCCCTCCTCTTTCCAGAACAGAAGCAACGGGTATAGTGGTATTTACCCGATATTACAACAAAACAGACGTGTTTGCATCCTCGTCATTCGTTGAAACGTTTATGCGACTTTTTCTGTATAAAGAGAAACAATAAAACGAAGGGGCTGGACGTATGTTATTCAAAATAGTATTGAGTCGAGGCAGTGTACTGCTTGCAGGCTTTCTCACCCTTGTCCTATGGCAGAACTTGAACGGTGACGACAGTGCGGCTCGCAGTTTTCTATTTTATGGGGTCATCGCCTTTTTCCTCGGACTGACGAGTGTCATCTACCAAATCCAAGATTGGCGCTTCTCGAAACAGATTCTCGCCCATTATGGTGCGATGCATGTGACCGTATTACCGACTGTCTTGTTGAGCGGCTTCTATCCGTCGAACTCACTTCAAGATTTATTTCACGTCTACATACAGTTTAATTTGATAGGGCTTATCTTATTTGCCGCCACGTTCTTCATCTCAAAATTGCTAAGGTACCGAAAGCCAGCCAAAATAGACTAAACACAAAACGAGCTTGGGGATGCCCCAAGCTCGTTTATGTCTGTTGGTCAAATAGTCCAGAGAAGTTCGAGTCGACGTCTTCGTACGGGTCGACGTACGATTTGACTGTCTTCCGTTCTTGCCGCGTCGTCCCGAGCGTCATCCCGAGCCGTTGATGCTCGGCTTCGATCAAGCGGGCAATCTTTTGACTGTCGTCGACGAGCTGACGGATGACCGTCTGATCGGCCGCTTCTAAGTCGGGGCCGTGCGCCGACAGCAGCTGTTCGCGGTCGTCGAGCAGTTCATGGATCTGGTCCATCCACGTGTCATACGTCGGCTCTTCTGGCACTTGCGCCAGCAAGTCTTTCAGCCGTTGCGTTTTGAGAATGATCTCATCAATCGGTCTCATCCTTGTTTTGCGAGTTTCATCGCTTCCTTCCACGTATCGCGGAGTTCGGTCGTGAAGTCGAGCACCTCATCGAGGATGGTCGTGTCGTTCTTAACGTTCGCATCGACGAGACGGCGCCACAAGTACTCGTAGAGTGAGTCCAAGTTCGCCGAGATGGCGATGTCTTTATTGAGCGTCAGACGTAGCTCTTGGAAGATGGCTTGCGTCTTTTGGATGTTCGTGTTCTTCAAGTCAGGATTTCCTTGCTCGAGCGCGAGCTTGGCGAGACGCGTGAACTTGAGCGCCCCGTCATACAGCATGAGCGTGAGTTCCTGTGGGTTCGCGGTCGTGACCGCGTTGTTTTGATATACTGCGTATGGGTTGGCTACCATTTAAATTCCTCCTCTTAAGCGCCTCCGCCTAGAAACTGTTGCAGTGATGCCGCTTGCGAGTTTGCTTGGTTCATTGCTGTCTCCATCGCTGTGAAGCGACGGTAGTAGGCATTCTCTTTACTGATTAGTAAGTCGTTCAATCGTTCAATACGTGTGTCGATTTGAGCCATTTCCCGGCCCATAGCATATGTCGGAGCTCCAGCACCATCAGCTCCAGCGATACGAGTGATGGTCGCTCGTGAACTCACAGCGGCGTCACGAATTTGTGGAAGTAGTCCGTTCGTTTCGTTCGTGAACAATTGATACACTTGCTCAGGATCTTTTTCGATGGCAGCTTTGAGCTTCTCTTCGTTCAACTCAATCTTTCCACCGTTCGTGAAGTCGGACCCAGTGGCAAGACCGATTTGGAACAACTGCTTCATCGTATCGTCATTCGATGAAGACGACGTACTAGACCACTTACTACGCATTGTATCCATCGCACCGCGGACAATTGTATCACCGCGTAGCATTCCACTCATTGCTTTCTCTTCCCATTTCTTGATTTCGTCTTCCGACAGTTCATCACGCTGCGCTTTCGTGAGCGGTGCAAAATCACGGAATTTATCCTCTTTAACCTTTTTATTCATTAAATCAATTGTCTCGTTATATTTATCGACGAAACCTTTAATATTGTCGAATATTTTTTGTGTGTCAGTTGCAGCGGAGAGAGTAACTGGTCCAGCAGTCGGATTATCTGGTGTCGGAAATCTTGATTTCAGCGTGAGTGTCATATTGTCGATAGTGACAGTGTTTGAAGCTCGTTCCACATCGATTCCGTTCACTTTGAACTGAGCATTTTGACCAATCGGATTTGTCGAGCCTACCGAGAATGCTGTTTTAAAGCTCGAATCGAAGTCAATTGTCGCATTTGCACCAGTTTCTTTTGTAGAAAGCGAGATTTTACCAGTCGACGATTCAAAGAATGCCGATAATCCTGTATCTTTCTCATTCAACTTACTCATCAATTCTTGTAAAGTTGCATCCGCACTCAGCTCAATTTTCTTGTAAGTGCCTGTCTCGGTCGATTTATATTGAATCTCGAAACCTGTTCCTGAGGTATACTCAGCAGCAACTCCTTTAGGAATAACCCCACCTGGATACATTGTCATATTCGTAGCCGTTAATTTTCCAGTTGTCGCATCATAAGTAAAATCAGCTTTATTTAATGGAGCTCCTGCAGAATCTTTAAATGTCATTGTCGCAAAATCCAAATCTTTCGGTAGCGTCAGTTCAGTTCCAGCTGTCTCTTGAATGACACGTTTTTGACCAGAAACAAACCCATTCATATCTGAAAGTTTTGTTGCACTTGTCAATTTTGCGCCATTCCGATCCGTCGCGTCTAAAATTGTCGTTGCTGACGTCGCAAGTTGTGTCACCGAGTCAATGCGAATAGCACTATTCCCGCTCGATGGTCCTGCTACGACCGATACGCGTGACTCATCAGATGAGCTAGATGTCTTCGCATAGAAGTTTCTGCTGAACGTTAAGTCAACCGCACTGTTACGAAGTGTCATAAGCGAGCGGTTAATCTCACGGTATGCGTCGCGTTTCCACTCAGTCGTCTGTTTTTTTTGTTCGAGCTTGTCGACCGGTGCCCGTTCGACTTGCATCAATTGTTTAATAATTGTATCTGTATCAATTCCACTGGCGAGTCCGCCAAATCGGATTGGTGATGTCATAGTTAGCCTCCTTTAGACACGTTCATCGAATAAATGATTAAACTCCATGAACGCCGCGAAGAAGTCGAGTGACTTCTTGCTTGGAATCTCGCGGATGACTTCGTTGTTCGTATCCACGATTTGAATATAATAATCGTTCAATTTTTCATGTTTCATAAACTTTAAGCCAGTACGTTGTTGTTCTAAAACTTGATTCGCCTTCTCGACGGCCGCCTCTAACTTGGTGACGTGTTGGGGGGTCGGTAAAATAACGATGCCTTCGTCGGCGAGACGAGCATGGTTCGCTTCGACGAACACGTTTTTCGTTTGTTCGTACGGCAGTACAGAAGATGGTAGGTGAAGCCGGACTTCAGAGATGGTCGGGTTCATAAGCTTCTGCTCCTCTTATAATTGTTCTCATGGACTATATCGGTTCATTCACCATCAGTTTGCAGTATTTTGCTGAAATGGCTCCTGCTTTTCACGTTCTAAATAGACCAGGTGTGCTTGTAGTTCCTGAAATTGCTCATTCAATTGTAGTCGTCTCTTATCCTCACATTGTGTCGCCTCAATCGCGATTGAACGCATCGTCCGTAAGACGTCCTCAACTTCCGTCAATCGTTCTTGTTCAATCTGAATTGCATGTAGTTGCTTCTGTAATTCGTTAATCATCTGTACACCTTCTCTCAGTGTATGTATCGACTTGTCAATCAAAAAGTTGATTCAAGCTAGTCCATTATTGAAACCGGTCCGCTGTTCAAAACGGGAATAAATAAACTGAAGCTACTATTTCGTAAAGGAGAGAAAAGCGATGGACTGGGACGGACTTTCTGAGGAGCAAGTCGCTATATTAGTCGCTAGTATTTTAGGGGACGGAGAAATCACAAAATGCTACGTGTATGATCGACGCGTGAATAATAGCTACCGCGAACATTTCAGCATGGGACAACTAAGCTACCGAGAGTGGAAGCAACGAAAGCTTCCAGATTTATTGTATTTACGCGGCAACAACCTTGTGTCACGTTCGATTCCACTCATGACGAGACTGTTTCCATTATTCTATCCAAACAATAAAAAACTGATTCCGTTCGAATTGCTCGAAGACATTCGTCACCCTTCATTTCTGCTTACGCTCTATCTTGATGACGGTTCCCTACTATTGAGCAAACGGTTCAACAATAACAAAAAAGAAATTCAATTCACACCACACATCGCCTTGTACTTACAAGCGTTCTCTAAAGAACAGTTAGAGCGATTGGCAGTTTTCTTATTTGAACGATTTAACATCAACGTCCGGACGTCAGGTACGCCAAGCGGGACAGGCTATTATCTTAAAACAACTAAAGTCACAGATACATTTCAAATTCTTGATGTGTTGAAACCTTATCTGACTGAGTTGCCAGACTTTGCTTATAAATTGGATTGGGAGACGCGCCTTGCTTCAGACATCGCTCAACACAAAACCTCACATCCCGATTATACAGTTCGGGTGTCAATCCCAGCCCGTCCGTATTCAAATGAAGAAATCGCTTCGTTGATTGAATGGAAACATCAAGGAGTCACAGACCGTGAGATTGCCCGACGCTTAAATCGAACCTATTGGTCGGTCGTCTATAAATGGCAAGACGTGAAAAACCGTGAAGCATAAGCTCCACGGTTTTTAGTATAACTTTTAAATAGTCAATTGCTATATTAACGGAGCAATTGAAGTACAGCTTGCGGCTGTTGGTTTGCTTGCAGATACCCATATCTTTCAATATGGTCCAGACTATATCTTCACCCTTTTACAATACTAATATAAGAACATAAATTATTGTAAAATAGGGGCTGGGCACTTCCCTCGCCGTTTACGAGGTACGGATCTCATAACCATGGACCATAAGTCGTTAGGTCGTTCATCCTAGTCGTTGAACCTTCATCACAGTTTCCTGACAGATGCTTGGCTGCTGATTGTCCAATCCCTTCCTTTTTTCAAAACGTTCACGCTCACCGTTTCCAGTCACGTTGTCGTAAGGAGGGCTCTAAGGAGTCCCAGCAATTCACCCAGTTGTACTCTTATCCGTTACCAGATAAGACGCCCGTAAATCTTACCGAAGAAGTTGAAGGACTGCTTCTGGTTGAGATTTCGATTGAGCCATCATTGCTTGCGCAGCTTGGTTGAGGATGTTGTTCTTCGTGAAGTTCATCATCTCTTTCGCCATGTCTACGTCACGGATACGTGATTCAGCTGCTTGAAGGTTTTCAGCCGAAGTGCTTAAGTTGTTGATTGTGTGTTCAAGGCGGTTTTGAACAGCTCCTAATTTAGAACGTTCAGAAGATACTTTTTCAATTGCATCATTAATGGTTTTTACCGCTTCACTCGCTTTATCTTGTTTTGATACATTGATACCAGCATCTGCTACAGCGCCTTTAGTAAGTTCATTATTAACAAATTCTGCAGCCTTCGCTTCAGTTTGTACAACTGAAATAGTACCAGCCACAGAAGATGCTGCTGTAGTGGCAGAACCTGGAGTAGCGTTTGTCGTTAAGTCCCCACCAGAGAAATTGACTGTGATTCCTTTGTACCCAGCTCCTGAGAAAGTAGCTTTCGTTGCATCAGATTGAACCTTAACAGTTTCTGTTGTAGTTCCATTTGTGATTGCGATGGATACTGTGTCTTTTGCACCACTTCCAATAGCCGCAGAACCATTTCCAGTTGTTAAACCATTATCTCCAGTAGCAACAAACACCTGTGAGCCACCGGTGGCTGTATTTAATGCTCCCTGAATAGCAGCTGCTGTTTTACTATCGTCAAAAACATTGACGCTAATAGTACGTGCTGTATTATCGATTGTGGCACTAGCTGAACCACTTGCCCCACCATGGTTAATAGTTACTGTGTAACCATTGTAGGCATCTGTATTTTCTGCAGTTGTAATAGTTGTTCCAGAAATTGCAGTTGTTGTTCCTACAACTCCACGATCAGCCACTTCTACAGTTGCTGAAATTGTAAGGTTTGACTTATCAATCACACTTGTACCAACGTCTGCTTTATCAAATTCGATACTGCTAATTTTCGTGGCGTTAGCAAGATTTCCAGTTGTTAAATCTCTAGCTACACCTAATGAAGAAGCATCCATTGCTTTAATTGACAATGAAATATTTTGCCCGTTATTTGCACCAATGTGGAATTTCAAATCACCTTTTCCTTCAGATGTGATTCCGCCATTTAATAGACTTTGCTGGTTAAACTCTGTATTGTTTGCGATTCTTGTTATTTCTTGAGCTAATTGGTCAACTTCTTTTTGAATTTCAGTACGATCTGTATCATTATTCGTATCGTTTGAAGACTGAACCGCTAACTCACGCATCCGTTGTAAAATATCATGAGTTTCATTCAATGCACCTTCAGCTGTTTGAATCAATGAAATGCCGTCTTGTGAGTTACGTGTCGCTTGGTCTAAACCGCGAATCTGTCCGCGCATTTTTTCAGAAATCGCAAGACCAGCTGCGTCATCGCCAGCACGGTTGATACGAAGACCTGAAGATAATTTTTCCATCGCTTTACCAGTTTGAGTCGTGTTGAACGACATGTTACGGTGTGCGTTCATTGCGTTCATGTTATTGTTAATAATCATTTTAATTTCCCTCCATAGGTTTGAGTTTTTCCGCTCTTCCAAATCCATTTGTCCGAGCATACAAGGTTTAGGCCGGCCCTCGCCTTGTATTAGTTGGCAACGTTTTTGCGTTTCCATACTCTATATCGGAGTCATCTCGATTCTGTTTAGTCTTTTCAAAAAAAAGTTACACGTTTTGATTATTATTTTTAAATTAAACAGAAAAGCGACCCATCTCTGGGCCGCTCCTCCTCACTTCACAGCTGTTCTAGCTTCATCCACAAACTTTGTCCCCGTCTTCCCATGAATCGCCTCACCCGCTCGCTCGAGCGACGTGATGATCGCTTCGCGTCCGAAACGAGATGTCACGAAAGCGAGTGCCGCTTCCACTTTCGGTAACATGCTGCCCTCTGGGAACTGTCCGTCCTCGATATACATTTGGGCTTCCGCCACCGATATCCGGTCCAACCCACGCTGCGTCGGCTTCCCAAAGTCGACGGCGACTTGATCGACGGCCGTCAGGATGAATAAGATGTCGACGTCGAGCTCGCGTGCGAGCAGCTCGCTCACCCGGTCTTTATCGATGACCGCATCGACCCCGACGAGTCGTCCCTCTTGTTCAATGACGGGAATGCCACCTCCACCGCCAGCGATGACGATATGACCAGCCGTAACGAGCGTCCGAATCACTTCGATTTCCACAACCTCCATCGGTTCAGGCGATGGGATGACGCGTCGGTACCCACGTCCAGCATCCTCGACAAAGACCATTCCTCGTTTCTCAAACCGACCTGCTTCATCTTTCGAATAAAACTGCCCGATCGGCTTCGTTGGATTGGAGAAAGCGGGATCATCTGCGGCGACGACGGTCTGCGTCACAATCGAGGCGACCGCTTTGTCGATATTTCGCTGACGCAACTCTTCGCGAAGCGCTTGCTGCAAATGATATCCGATATACCCTTGGCTCATCGCCACGGCTTCCGCCATCGGGACGTCAGGAAGCTGGTCGGCTTCGTCGAACGCCTGATGGATCATTCCGACTTGAGGACCGTTCCCGTGCGCGACGATGACCCCGTGCCCCGCTTCAATTAAATCGACGATCGAGCGCGCCGCTTCCCGGACCAGTTCGAGCTGCTCGGCCGGGTTGTTACCGAGCGCGTTCCCACCTAATGCAATCAGTACGTTAGACATGGCTGACCTCCTCTGAATAGGCTTTCAACGCTTTTATGAAACAATCGAGCGGCGGATGGACGATGCCGGCCCCGACTTGACCGATTCCAGCCTCACGGTGTGCCATCCCCGTATTGATGACCGGGAGGACTCCCGTCTCGATGACTTTTCGAACGTCGATCCCGAGCGGTGTGCCACGGAAATCGAGTGTCGGGATCGAGTACGTGTTGTTCTCGTCCTCTGTGATCGTATACATCGACCGCGAATAATCGAGCGCGTCCTCGACGGCCCCGCCGACGAACTGGACGATGGCCGGTGCCCCGCCCATGGCAAACCCGCCAATCCCGAGCGTCTCGGTGATTGCACTGTCGCCAAGGTCCGGTGCCGCATCTTCGACTGTATAACCTGGGAACAGCAGTCCTTCGACATAGTTCGCCTTTGCCGTGAACCAACCGTCAAGCCCGCTCACACGAATGCCGAAATCAACGCCGTTCCGGGCCATCGCCGTGACAATCGTCGATCCTTTGATGCCGTGCCCGGTCTCAAGCGACGCCTTGGCTGCCGGCATCGACAAGTTGAGGAAATAATGCTCGTTCTTTTGAATGAACGCGAGCGCTTGTTTCCGGACGTCGTCCGTCATGTCCGCTGCAAGGAATGCCGGTAACATGTCCCGTAAGAACAAGCTCGTCGCCGCCTTGTTGCGGTTATGGCACTCGTCTCCCATATGGAGCGCTTGGGCGATCAAGGCACGAAGATCGACCGCTCCCGAGACATCGAGCGCTTTTTGCAACGCTGGCATATATACTTTCTCGATCCAGCGCAATCGCTCGAGCACATCATTCGAGAACGCCCCGAAGCGGAGCACTTTACCAAGCCCTTCGTTGACCGTGCAGTAGGCCCGGTTGCCATCGGTAACATTTTCAATGATGTGAACCGGCATCGACGGCGAGATAACCCCGGCCATCGGTCCAACGGCGTCATGCTCGTGACACGGCGCGAATTCTATGTCACCAGACGCCGCGAGTTCGCGTGCCTCGGCTTCTGTCGTCGCTAGACCTTCATATAAGAGGGCCCCGATGACCGCACCTTGCATCGGTCCGCACATATCACGCCATTCGACGGGCGGCCCGGCGTGCAAGATGAGACGCGCGTGCATCCCTGGGATCTCATAGCGGGCATGATTGATGCCGACGAGCATCGGATGCGCCGCTTTGATCTTCGCGACGGCCTCGGCGTTCTTTTCTTCTGTCTCGCTTGTGTTCAGTTGATCGAGGACGGCAAGCAGCGACATGTCCCCACCGGCAGGCGGTGACCAGTCATATTGAACGACATCCGTCCCTTGACGATCGATGTCTTTTGAGAACGTAGACGCACCGATATTAATTGCGTGTAACGTTGAATCAAACAAGTTAGCCATGGATTTCCACTCCTTTTTTGACAATGGTACAAGCGATTTCGACCGCCTCAGCGTTACTTCGAGCGACGTACGCGCCAATCTGTTCAAGACGGTGCTTCTGATCGGCATACCCTTGTTTATCTGTCTCCGTGCCGCAAATATACGTCACAATCGGTAGGATGCGTCCGTCACGTTTCGCGATGTCCTGTGCTGCTTTCAACGTTTCAAGCGTCTCGCCGACCGGATCGTCGTGTGATCCATAACCGAGCTCGAAATCGAGCAAGAGTACCCCACACGTCGGATCAGCCGCCTCTTGTAAGATACGACCGTTCCGGAGCGCCGGTTCAATCATCGGGTGAGGCTTACCGACCGTGAACGCGTCGTCCCCGAGGTCGACGAGCGTATGGCCCGCGCTCATGAAGATGTCTGGCATTTTTTCTTCTGTCCGTTTCGCGACGTTACTCGTGAGCGGGCTGACCCGGTACCGTAAAATCGACAGCGCCTCGGCCGTGAGTGTCCCTCCACAGAACAGACCGCGAATGAACCGCTCTGTCCCTTGTGTCCGGTGTACGACACGGCTCCATGTCAATGCCTCGTCTGAGACGAGCTCCACTTCAAGATTCGAGTCATACGTCCGGGCTGCGGCGAGCGCCGCCTCGAACAACGTCGTCGTGAACGTCACATGTTTTGGCAGATCAGCGGGCGCTTTCCCGTCGAGGAGACAGAGCACGACCGGTTTCGTCGCACGAGCGACCCGCTCAAGAATCATCTGTTCGACTTCTGGCGCAGGTGGTTTCGAAATGACGACGAGCACGTCCGTCGACTCGTCCGCGAGCAATGCGTCGATACCTTGCCGCATCATGATGCCACCAATCGCACTCGACAAGTCACGTCCCCCCGTCCCGATTGCTTGCGACACACCATAACCGAGACGGTCGACTTGGACCATCACTTCTTGGAGTCCCGTGCCAGAGGCAGCAACCATCCCGATGCCGCCCCGCTTCACGTCATTGGCGAAACAGAGTCCGGTTCCGTTGATCATCGCCGTGCCACAGTCCGGTCCCATGACGAACAGCCCTTTTTCCGCGGCGTATGTCTTCAAGTCACGCTCGTCTTCGACCGAGACGTTGTCACTGAACAACATGACGTGGAGCCCTTGTTCGAGCGCCCGTCGCGTTTCACGTGCTGCGAACTCACCGGGTACCGAGATGACCGCGAGGTTCGCGTCCGGACTCATGTCGAGCGCCGCGCCGAAAGTCGTCACACTCGTTTTCCCGTTTCGTTTCGTCGCTGTCTTTTTAGCACCAAGCGCCTCGTCGACTTCTGCGAGGATCGATGGCAGAACGTCCGCCTCAGCCCGGCACGCGATGATCAAGTCGGCGTCCGTCGCCGTGCTCGCCTCTTCTGTCATGAGTCCAACGTTTTCAAGCAATTCTTTGTTCATCGGGGTCGCCATCGAAACGATGACTTCCTCGACCCCGTCTTGCTTCTTCAATTTACCTGCGAGTGACATGAGCGTCACCGAATCATGATATGTTCTCTTCTTTATGATCGTTTGATGATCCAAGTTTCCCACTCCTTTGTTCGATGAGTGCGGCGTGGACGCCCGATAAAAAATCGGTACCTGACGTGGAGCCGATTTCAAGTACACGTTTTGCCGCTTCCTGCATGGCTGTATCTGTCAATTGTTCAAAAAAAGCGAGCACTGCTTCGTTCGTCCGTCCATGATAGGCGTGACGCAACATTTGGTAACTGACACGCGTCGTCTTATCACGACTCTCAAGCAGCGCGCCCCATCCAAGTTCAGGTACTCTCCCGAGTATCTGGTCTCCGAGTATTTTACCGCTCACGAAATCGTCACCTGCGGGCGTGAGGCCAGGCCCGAGCCCAATCAATCGTTCGAGACGGCCTTCCTGCATAACCTGATCGATGAATCGTTCTTCCGCGTTCCAGTGGCCGGTCGCCGTACCCTCCATCATTTTCTGATAAGGACGGAGCATTCCGCCTGCTCTCCCATACGTCACGAGAAACGTGTAGAGTCTATCGATTGAGGCATCGTCGAACTCGCAAGTCTTGACGAGAAGGTTGACAGGTGTCGCCTCAAGCGACACCTGTATTCCGTTCTCAAAGGCGAGGACTTCTCCAAAGGTGACCCGGTTGCCGATATCAGGTGCGACAGTTCGAAAATCAATCATCTGATTCAGTTGAATCATGTCTGGCGCGAGTGGACGCCGTGGCGTAGAGATGGCAATCAAGCGATCGCCCTCGAACAACTCGATGTTCAACACGTTTTGAAAGACACTGTGTACATAGCCGACTTGACCGTTCAACTGAACGATATCAAGCGCTTCATCTCGACGACCCCCCTCGAGCCGCAACATTATGACACCTTCTCTTGCTCTACAACTTGGTCCTCACTAGCCCGATAGTAACTGAGTCCGACGAGACCCGCTGCTGCGACGAGGTAGCCGATGGTCACATCCATCCCGACGCCAATCCCAATTTCAGCACTATGGATGATGCCGAAGAAGGAAAGGAGTGCGGCAATCCCTGCGTAGACCGCGGCGAGGCGGAACTTCTTATCGATGATATAGATGACGATCGTCGCGAGGAGCATCGATACCAAAATGTCTGCTGAGCCGAGCGTCCGCCATCCGAGATAAGGGATGCCGTTCGCGGCGAGTGTCGCATAGCCGACTTCTTGAGCCGATGTGCCGATGGCGCCGAGCGTATTGTTGATTTGGGTGATAATATAGCTGGCGATGAACGGCATGAGTGCGATAATGAGCGCCGGGATGTGCCGTTTCTCCGTCTCCCCGAACGCTTGTGCCCCGATGACCATCGCGATGTAAACGAGAATCGGTAGCAATGCGACGAGCGGAATGACAGACAAGACGAGCGGGAGCAATCCGAGGAAGGCGAGGATCATGACTCCGACCCCGGTCGCGAGCGAATACCCGACGCGTGCCCCGGCTTTTTTCCAGCCTGGATGTCCGATGTAGATGATCATCGGGTAGACGCTTCCGAGTACGGCGCCGACGAGTGTGAGCAACCCTGGAACGAGCATCGTTACGGTCGTCGGATAATGGTCCCCGTCCGCCGAGGCACTTTCGATATTGTCTAGGCTCTCTAGGAAGTCATAAATCGCGAGCGGGATCGCAGCCGGCAAGAACGGTGCGAGCAAGGCGAATCCTTCTGCGAGCAAATCAAATCCGAAAATGGACGGGAATGCGACCGAGAACCCGGCTGCGGCTGTGCGGACCTCATTGAAGTCCATGTATCCGGTCGCCCAAGCGAGCACCATCCCGACCGCGATCGCCATGAGACCAGCCGGCATATTTCCCGGGAGCCGCTTGTGGGCGAGCCATCCGGCGAGGACGATGACGAGTGTCAACAGACCGATGTAAGGTGTCGTGTACACTTGGCCGAGCGGGTTCATCGCGATGTAGGTGAGCGCGATCCCCGCGAGCGACGCAAGCATCGCCGAGCGCGGAATATACTTTTGAATGAACGGTCCGATGAACGCACCGAGTGTCATGATGAGTCCTTGGACGATATTCCAGGCGACCCCGACCGCCCAGGCGATCATCCAGTCATTCGTTTGAACGTAGACCGGCAACATGACGGCGAAGGCGACGACAAAATAGTGTGGGACACTGATCCCGTATGGCATCGCCGTGACGTTGTCACGGCCTTCCCGTTGCGATAGGCGACGAGCCTGGATAGCGAGGATGATCCCACCGAGACCGACCGCGACAGCCGTCGCCGGTACGATTTTTCCGTAGACGATATCGCCCGGCATGTTGATGGCGAACACGAGTAACCCGATCGCCGCCAACAAGTTCGTGAGCACGTTACTGAATAAACCGAAGAAGCCGTTCAAATCCCCTTTCACGAACCATGGGGTGACGTGTCGGTCATTCATGGTCTTCTCCTCCGATCGCGTTCAAGAATTCACTAGACGGTGCCGTCCAGCCGAAGATGCCCCCTTGTTGGTGAATCATCCGAATCGAGTCCTCGTGGTCTTTCGGGTCAAACGCTGCCGAACAGTCTTCAAGCAACAGACACTCGTAACCCCGGTCGTTCGCTTCCCGGATGGTCGTCTGTACACACACATGCGTCGTCACACCCCCGACGAGGAGATGGGTGATCCCTTTTTGCTTCAACACGTCGTCAAGTTCTGTATTGTAGAAAGCACCTTTTCCGGGTTTGTCGATGATCGTCTCTCCATCTAGTGGTTTCAACTCATCGACGATATCATGCCCGTATTCGCCGCGGACGAGGATACGTCCCATCGGACCTTCATCACCGATGCCAGCGCCTTGCTTTTTCCCGCGATTCAATTTGCTTGGCGGGCAGTCCGACAAGTCCGGCACATGTCCTTCACGCGTATGGATGACGGTCATGCCGGCGGCACGTGCCGCCTCGAGGACACGCTTCGTCTGTGGAATGATCGATTGGGTGAGGGTGATATCGTTTCCGAGTTTTTCACCGAATCCACCCGGTGCACAAAAATCGCGTTGCATATCAATCAAGACGAGTGCCGTCGACTCAGAGCGGAACGTAAATTCATAGGGTTTAGCTTGCATGATCATTTCGGTTGTCGTATTCATTGTTAAGTCCTCCTAGTTGATGGGTTGATTTATTTTTTCCGACGATGTAAAACAGCACTCCGATGATGACATAACTGAGGGCCATTCCGTTGTTGACAGCGAAGCCGACCGTTTCCTCATGGATGATCCCGAAGAAGGCAAGGATTGCCGCGATGAGGCTCGTGAATGCAGCCTTCGCGAAATCTCGGTCGATGATAAAGACGAGGATACTTGCCCACAGCACGCTGACAAGAATCGCACCCGCACCGAGTGCCGCCATTCCTTCATAGTTGAGACCAGCCGCGAGAATCGAAGCGTAACCGACGGTCGACGCATCTGTTCCGGCCGCATTCAACGACGTATTGACGATGTTGTGCCCCCAGTTCGCCACCCAAGGAATGATGGCCAAAATGATGGCCGGGGCGTAGCGTGGGCTCGTCTCCTGGAACGCCTGGGCACCGATGATAAGACCGATATAGATTAGGATCGGTAAAATCGCGACGACTGGGATGATGGCGTATAACACGGAAACGATGCCAAACCAGGTCAAGACGAGCATCGTCACACCAGTCATCCACGAATAGCCAAGCCGTGCCCCCGCTTCTTTCCATCCGGCGTGGCCGATATAAACCGCAATCGGAAACGGGCTTCCAAACGAGCTCGCAACGAGTGTCGACGTGGCGTCGAACACGAGTGCTTGCCGCGTCGGGTATTTGTCACCAGCGACTTCCGCGCTCTCAAGATTATCGATCGTTTCCATGAAGTTATAGATACCAAGCGGCACAGCCGAGGCGAGAAACGGAAGGGCGACCGACCATCCATCGAGAAGACGCGTGAGCGAAAAGGTCGGTGCCGACAAATTGACCGCTGCGAGCGACTCGCTCACCTCGCGCACATCCATCACCCCGCTCACCCAACCAATCAACGTACCGACAACGATGGCGACGAGTCCGACCGGAAGGCGGAACGGCATCTTCACTTTCCCGAACCAACCGAGCAGGATGATGCTAAGTGACACGAGTCCGATATACGGTACATCCCACGTATCCATCGCGGGTGCCATCGCGATAAAGGTGAGCGACACCCCGGTCAGTGTCCCGAGCATCGCAGGACGAGGTAGCCATTCCCGAATCTTCGGGCCAATCAGCGAACCACTCATTGCGATCAGGCCGTTAACGAAGCACCAGACGAGACCGGTCGTCCAGGCGAGGTACGGGTCTTGTGTCTTCCAGTACACGGGACCCATGATCAAAAAGACGATCAAGAACATGTGCGGGACGCTGACGCCGGTCGGTAGCGCTGTGACATCCGTCCGCTGTTCCGCCTTGGCCAGACGAACGGCCATATACGTATAAAATAGACTGCTGACAAAAATGGACAATCCGACAGCGGGCAATATTTTACCGTATACGAGGGCGACCGGCAGACCGATGGCAAGATGAAGCAACCCCGCCATCACGAGTAGATTTGTTAAATTGTTGGTGAATAGGCCGAAGTATCCGTCCACATCTCCCCTTGTCCAATATTTGATACGAAATGGTGAGTCCATAGGCATGACCTCATTTCTTAATGATGACTGCAAATTCGCGAATTATTGGTACACCCTTAAAGTAACACCGACGCTTTTATCAATCATTGTCAACAAAACACGAATGAAACGCTTTCATTTTATCAACTATTGATAATAGCCTTTGAAATGGCTCAACCATGCTTGTTTACCTACTTACCACTTGATTGCTGTCACACATTGTACAAACAAAAAGACGAATCGTCGCCATGAAATGGCCAACCATTCGTCTCAAAGACGGCTTTTCAGCAAGTGATGGGCTTGATAGGCCACATAATACTCGCTCATTTTTTCCCCGTCGTTTAATTCCAACCCTAAATCTTTCAACCGCTCGATACGGTAACGCAACGTATTGTAGTGTATGAATAAGTGTTGGGATGCTTTTTGAACGTTCATTTGGCATCTAATCAGCATAAGCAACGTCCGCAACAACTCTTCTTCACCTAAAATCGGACCGATCCGACTCTCCACAAATTCTTGAAGCGACGTCTCATCCTGGAGCTCGAACAGAATCGAGTAGACGCCGAGCGCATCATAGGATTGCACAGGCTCGGTATCGATCGAACGCATAATTCGTAACGCTTGACGCAATCGCTCATACTCGTTCGCTACGTCTCGTAAATGGTCGACCATTCGCGAATAGGTGATGATCACATCGTACCCTGCTCGTTCAGCTTGGTCGTAAATGTAGTTCCCGATTTCTGCAAGCGATTTTTTCTCCGGTTTGTTTAAGAAACAAATCAAACTGTCCTCATAATAAATCACTTTATGTACGAAATCTCGCTCGGCAAACCGTCCTGATAACCAGCGTTCGAACCGCTCAATCGTTTCATTTTCCGAGAATGCGAGCGAAGATTTTCGCTCGACGGCAATCATACCGAGAGGCAACGTCAATTCCCAATTGAATGTATTGGCGCGTCGGATGACTTCCTCTTCGCTCCGGAACCTTCCGTTTAAAATATCTCGTAAAAAAGCATCTAAATAATTACGTTCTTGCTGAACGATGGCACGTTCTCGTTGAAAATCGAGTGCGAGTAAAATCGACGCCTGCTCCATCGCGACGTGAATATTCGAATTTCGCTTTTCTGCGACATCTAAAGCAATCAATTCCCCGAGCTGTTCCTCACCGACCCGAATCGGTTGCCGGATGACTTCGTCGAGACCGAATGTCCGGTTCCCTAACGTCATCGTGGTCTCATCCCGTTCGAACGGTTCATCTGAAACCGAATGGGCGAGCAGTTCCCCATATCCCGAAAATAAAAAAACAGGCATTTGAATCATACCGGACAATACGGTGACAAACGTATTGATATGGGCCCCGTTCAGTAGTAATCGCATCAGCTGTTGATGAATCTCATCTCGAAACTTCAGAATCGAGTTCTGTTTTTCTAACAAGACTTCGAGGACGGCGTTGCTCAATTCAGACAAATTCGCATCTTCCGTCAGCACGATGAGCGGAAAGTCGTTCCGGTCGGCCGCCTCAATCATGACTTCCGGGATTTCCGTGACGTATCGGCCAACTTTCACCGCAAGACCAGCCAGTCCTTTTTCAGCCAATCGCGGAACTAGTTGTTGCATCGCCACTTCGTTACCCGCAATCGGATAAAACGTAGTCAGCAATAAATTCCCTTTTGAGACGTATGGCAAAATATCAGGCACTTCCATGAATGAGACGTTGTTCACGCCCCGGTTCATCCCGTTTCGACCGGCGATGACGGTCGCCCCAGCATACGCCGGGAGTGACAGGACTGCTTCCACATCAATTTTCACGAGACATCCCTCCACCTGTAGTGTAGCAAAAAAGCGCATGCATTTCGCATACGCTTTAAGAATTACGCTTCCGTCTTCATTTGCTCCGTCTCGTTCTGCAAACTCTCCGCGACACGGACAAGTTCCGTCATCGCACCGTTCACTTCGCCGAGGCTCGCCGCCTGTTGGCTCGCCGCCGACGTGACTTCCGTCGCGTAGCGTGACGCTTCTTCAACCATCCCGACGATACCAGCCGAGTTCGTCACGACCGAATCGATCTGTCCACGTGACTCATCCAACAGTGCATCGACCGAATGGACGTGGCTGTACACTTCGTTCGCCGAACTGTGGATTGTCGCGAACGCACCGCCCGCTTTCTCGACGAGCCCGACACCCGTCTCGACTTCTGCTTTCACGTTCGCCATCGATGACGACGTGTCGCCAACCAAACGTTTGACGTCGACAATCAAATCTGTGATTTCTTGCGTCGAGTTCGCCGTCTGTTCAGCGAGCTTTTTGACTTCCGCTGCGACGACCGCGAAACCGCGTCCGTGCTCACCGGCCCGCGCTGCTTCAATCGATGCGTTCAAGGCAAGCAAGTTCGTCTGCGCCGAGATGTCGCTGATGACGTCTGTGATGCGTGAGATCTCACCTGTCTTCTCCGTCAATTGACTATTGAGTGTCGACGACTGTTCGACTTTCCCAGCGATCGCATGCATCGCGTCGACCGACGACGAGGCCAAACCTTTCCCGCTCTCGGCTTCTTGCTGCATCTCGCTCGCCGATTCGAGCGCCGAGCCCATCTCTTTACGGATGTTCTCCATCGTCCGGGCGACGGCACCGAGCAGGTCCATCGAGCTGTATGTCGCGTTGACATTGTCTTCAAGCATCTTGTTCAAGGCGTTCATCGCCGAGCGGATGCTTTCGCCGGCCGTGTTGCCTTCTTGGACCGCTGCCGCAATCTCTTGCGCGGAACCCGTCAATTGGTCCGCCGTATAGCGCATGTTCGTCCCTTGTTCCCGCAAGTGTTCGACCATGTTGTCCATCGACAGAAGCAGACGTCCCATCTCCGAGCGGTCGCTCGTCGTCTCGCTCGCGAACACGACCGTCAAGTCGCCGTTGCCGACCTCGACCGCCTTGTCTGACGCTAACTCGATCGCTTTAAGCGGGCGACGGGCGATCAAGTAAATGACGACCCCACCTAGTACTGAAATGAGCAGGGCCACAGCTGTCCCGACGAGCATGACCTGACCTTTAGCTAGTTCGAGCTCAGTTAATTGAAGCGTGATGAACCCGACCGCTCCGCCTGTAATGAAGGACGTAACCAAAATCCAGGCAAGCAGTTGAGTCGTAAAGTTTTTAAATACTTTCACTATGAGTTCCTCCTCTGTGCAATTCATCACCTTCTATATCGTCCACTTGGAAGCTTTTGTATAGCGTTTCCACTTGAATTTTTGGTCAATGAAAAAAACGCCCTCGACTTCGAGAGCGTCCGTTAAAACCGGTCGTTTTCTTTTGTCACACGTGCCCGTTCACGGGTCGTCGTGAGCGCATCGATCGCAAGAGCGATCGCCGCCACCCAGTGCAACATCATGCCAACGAACGGGATAAAGCCGAGCACCGACGCCGTGATCCCAACAATCGGGCCGAACGAGACTTTGTTCAGCCGCGATACCGACAGGATCAACACGACGATGTGAAACACGAGCATGAATCCGAGCGGTGAATAACCCATACTGATGATGAACAGCCCACCGAGCACCGGGATGCCGAGCAATGCCTCGAACGCGGCACCTAACCATTTCAAATTGCGAACCATCGTCTCCACCTCACAGTTCTAATAAGTAAAACTCATAGCCGCCGTTCTCCGCGAATCCGGCCCGCTTGTAGATCTCGAGCGCGGCCTTGTTTTCGGTCTCGACGTCGAGTTCTAGCTTCGTGCGTCCCATTCGGAACAGTTGTTGGACCATCTGCTTCAACATCTTCGTGCCGTAGCCCTGACCTTGATCACTCGCCCGCACACCGAACGCGTGGATGCTCGCGGCATCGTCACCTGACAATAGCGCGCGGATGACACCGACGGGACGGCCTTCGACCTCACCGATGTATGTCACCCGGTCCGGCGTGTCGATTTGGCTGTAGATGTTCTCGGTCACGTCGACCGGGTCACCGAACGCCTCACTGAGCGTCTCGATGATGACAGGGCGGTCGGCGTCGGTCGCCTCACGGAGCGACACTTCGTTCGGTTTCAAGAACAGCTCGGCCTTCTTCAAGACGAGGTTGTACTCCGAGAACTGATACGCCGCTTGAATGTGGTCGACGACCGCCTTACCCGACTTCGACTTGCGGTCGATGACGAACGTGAACGCCTCGCAACCGTTCTCTTTCGCGTCGCGTTTCGCTGCATCTAGGAGCGCCGTGAAGACGCCTTGCTTGCGGTAGTCCGGATGGACGAGCGCGTTGACCTCATACTCGTTCGGGAGATACGGGAACAACATCAAATAACCGATCAACTGTTCACCGTCATAGACGGCGTAGTCGTTCTGTCCGACCGCGACGTGACCGATTTTCACGTCGATCGCGTCATGCGCGTTGACCGCTCCTTCGAGCGCTGTTACATGTTCTGCCTGTCTTGCTTCTTCTACTGTCCAATTCATACGAATCACCTCAACTGTATTGTAGCATAATCGAAAAAGCCCGCCGAAGCGGGCTGACTCATAACGTGCGGAACTCGAGCTCCGGGAGCGTCTCGAGCAGCTCCGCGATCTCGTCCGTATGTGCCTCGGCACCTGGGACGGCCTCGGTCGGCTCGACCCAGAAGAACGTCTTGTCGCTCGCGCCGAGATAGTTGCCGTAACCGATTTCGGTCGCGAACGCCTCTTCTGAGAGTTCACGGTCGATCAAGTCAAGGTGGAACAACAGTTGGTCGTCCCCCTCCTCGACATTATAGTAGAGGTCGAACGTGCCGTAGCTATTTTTATCGCCGACATCGACGACGTCTTGTGCTTTCTCGATATAGACGTCACCGCGCTCGATCGCCTCGGCGATCTTCGACGGGAGAATGATCTCGTAGCCGAGGTCGCGGTCACGGATCGTCTGTGACGTATCATCGGTCCGTCCGCGTGACGAGACGACGCCGACCGTTGCGACGAGGGCACCTGTCACGCCGAGCGCGACGGCCCATTTTACTGTTTTATTCATGTTGAACTCACTCCTCTTTGATGACTGCCATGAGACGATTATCGCACAAAACATCACCAAATCATTAAATATTCTGAAAAAACTTTTTAGGATGCGTTGACGCCCGTCCGCCAATCCCATACGATAAAGATATCGTATTACAGAAAAGAGGAACTGACATGTCAAACGAATCCCAATTGTCGCGCGCACAGCTCGACGCGCTCTTGAAAAACGTCTTCGCCCTGCAAATCCCGGTCATCGAAAAGTTCATGACGGATCTGTTTAAAAAATACGTCTCGACGGCGTCCACGTTCAAGCAAGACATGGACACGATGAAAGCGAGCGAGTGGCACCAACAATTCTTCGGTCAGAAGGCGATGCCGCACTTGTTCATCGAGAACCTCGGCTTCGGCGCCTCGTTCCGTCACCAGGAACAAGAAAAAGTCGTCAAGATCCCGGACAACATGACGGTCGTCAAACCAGACTCGGACAACCAGATCGAAGAGATTCTCCAAAACCTCGACAAGACGCTCGCGTCGATGGAAGTCAAAAACAAAGGACTCGTCAAAAAGTTCTATAAAGAGACGCTCGAACTCATCTGTCAGCTCGGCAGCCGTACCGGCATGATGGACGAGTTTTATGAGCAGGTCAAAGGCAGTTTGACGAAATCTTGATAAAACATCCACGTCCGCGGACGTGGATGTTTTTCAATGCCCGCCTCTAGGCTCGAACACGGCCAAGCGCTCGACTTTGGCCAAGACCGATCGCGCCCGCTCGATCAGCGTCTTCGTCGTCTCAAGCGAGAGCGACTGCTGATGGGCGTCTACACTTTCCCACACCTCGTAGACGAGAATCGAGTCGTCATCGAGTGAGACGTTCACCCGGTACATAGCGCACGTTGACTCCTGTTTCATCGCCTCGGCCGCCTCGAGCAAGATCGCGAGCAACGTGTCGCGCTCACCCGGGACGGCGGTCAACTTGCCGAACAATCCATATGGACGCATACAATCTCTCCTTCCTGAATCTCGACTTGTTCCACAATTTGTGTCAGATTTCCTGCCTCGACCGTAAAATCCGCTGTGAGGTTTGCTATACTAAAACAAAAAGGAAAGGGGCGATACGCGATGCAGCGTCCACCGATGCCTTCCCCGACCCCGGAGGAAGTGCTCCGCTTAAAGCGGGAACATAATCCAATCAAACCGACCGAGCTCTTCGCGAAAGCGCTGCTCCTCTTGATCGGCTCCTTCATTTTCGCCATCGGGCTCGAGGCGTTCCTCGTCCCGAACCAGATTATCGACGGCGGCATCGTCGGCGTCTCGATCATTGTCTCTTATCTGACCGAAACAAAAATCGCCATCTGGCTCGTCCTGTTCAACTTGCCGTTCATTTACTTCGGCTACCGTCAGATCGGGAAGACGTTCGCCGTCGTCACGCTCGTCGCCATCTTACTCATGTCGGGCTTCACGATCCTGTTTCACTCGATCGAACCGTTCACGGACGATCTGCTCCTCTCGACCGTGTTCGGTGGTTTCTTGCTCGGCGCCGGGATCGGGCTCGTCATTCGGGCCGGCGGTTCGCTCGACGGGACCGAGATTTTGGCCGTGTCGTTCACGGACCGGCTCCCGTTCTCCGTCGGCGAGATCGTCATGTTCTTCAACATCTTCATCCTTGGCACGGCCGGCTTCGTCTTCAGTTGGGACCGGGCCATGTACTCGCTCATCACTTATTTCGTCGCCTTCAAGACGATCGACATCGTGTTAGAAGGGATCGACCAATCGAAATCGGCATGGATTATCACGACCGAACCAGATGAGATCGGTCAGGCGATCATGGACCGGCTCGGCCGCGGCGTGACGTACCTTCACGGCGAAGGGGCGTACACGGGCGACGGCAAGAAAGTCATCTTCACCGTCATCAGCCGCTTAGAGGAGACGAAACTGAAAGACATCCTCGACGACTATGACGAGAAGGCGTTCCTCGCCATCGGCAACATTTACGACGTCCGGGGCGGACAGTTCAAAAAGAAAAATATCCACTAAAAAGGTCGGCCTCAGGGCCGACCTTTCGCGTTATCCTAATCGTGCCTGATCGCGTCCGCTCATCTTCGCCGCATAAAGCGCCGCATCGGCCCGCTCGAACACAAGCATGCTCGGTTCGGCGTCGGCGACCGACGCCCCGATCGAGATCGTCATCGGGATCGTTTCCCCTTCGAACGTGAACGGTGTCTCACGGACGACATCGACGACCGCGTCGGCAAGCGCCACGACGGCCTCTCCTGAACCTTCGACGACCATCAAAAATTCTTCACCGCCGTACCGACCGACAAATCCCCCGTCCGGGCAGTTCAGGCGTAACGTCTCACCGATTTGACGCAACGCCTCGTCGCCGGCACGATGGCCATATGTATCGTTCAATTGCTTGAAATGGTCGACATCGATGACGAAGAGTGCCCACGGCCGACCCGACAGTTCCACCTCGCTCAACCGTTCGAGCGTCATGTAGCGGTTCGGGAGTCCCGTCAACTCGTCGACCGTCGCCCGATGGGTATGCAGACGGAACATCCAAAGGTGGGTCTCCAACTTCTTGGCACCCCAGTAGCACATCCAAGCCCCGAGCGATGTCATCAGGAAATACGGGATGAACACGTCGATAAACGTATCGAGCGAGACGTTGCCGACGACGCGGACGAGGACGAGCGCCATGCCGATCGCGATGTACACCGCGAACGAATGACCTCGGCGCACCGATTGGCGACCGAGCCCGACGGCAATCACCCAAAAAATGCCGATCATGACGAAGGCGTTCATGATGATCATACTGAATCCCTCTGTCATCAACCTGGCCGCGACAGATGTGATGATGGCGACGGTCACCCCGACCGGACCGGCGAATGCCGCCGCGAGTGCGAACGGGATGATCCGCAGGTCGATTTTGGCACCGTCGACTATGATTGAGTTGATCGTCAGCAACACAGCGATCAGTCCGTTCGACAGTCCGAACCCGATGCGGATGGCGAGCGGTGACGACACTTGAATCGGCAAAACGTCACGCATCACATAAAACGTCAACGAAATGAGCAAATAGATGATGCTGATATTGATGAAAAAAATATTTACAACCTGACCCAATCGACCCAATCCTTTCCCAATTCTTCCTGTCTATCCTATCGTACCCGTGCGACACGTGTCAGCCTATCTAAAAATTCAGCCAGCCAAAAAGTCGAAAGCTCATGCTTCCGACTTGTTTTTAAGCATTTGTTTCATCAAATTGGCACTATCGCGGGCCGATTCATTCTCGGTTTGCATCTGGACATACACCTCGTGGCGATGGATGTCGATGTGACGCGGGGCGTCGATGCCGAGCTTGACTTGGTCGCCTTCGATGGCGAGCACGGTGAGCGTCACATCGTCGCCGATATGGATCGCCTCACCTTGTTTTCGTTTCAATACGAGCATCAGCGCACCTCTGCTTTCTGGCCGCCGAGCGGGTAGCGGGCCGAGTAGGCATCGTCTAAGATGACTTGCTTGCCACGGCGCTCTTTCGTCTCGATGACGATCGGTGCCTTCAAGTTGAGCGTCGAGGCGTCGAACGGTTCGCGAAGCGTGACGATGGCGTATACCGAGACGTGCTCGGCCTCACCGATCGCGAGCTGCTCCTTGGCACCGTCCGTCAGTTCGAACGCATAATCCGCCTTATGCCAAAACGGGTTCGTCACGACGAACGCACAAGCCGCATCTTCGATCGACTGCAACGACCAGAACGGGAGGTCGTCCCCGTACGGGATGAGGACGAACGTCTTCGAGTCCGGAAAACCGGGCACCTCGCTGACGAACGAAATCGTCTCTTCATCATTCACTTCAATCTTGCCAAAATAATCTGTCTCAATGAACATGGTTTGTCCTCACTTTCAACGCGTCTCATCATACATGCCACCGATTGGCCACATCTCGAGCGACGCCTCTTGGCGAAGCGAGATGTCCGTCGTCCATGGTGTGAACGAAATCTCGGCCGGGGTAAGCGATACATCTATTTGTGCCGGCGTCAGGTTCCATTCGATTTTGACATCCGCCGGCGTATACGTCAACTTGACGCGGTCGATCGACTTCGGCATATAGCCCATGTCGACGATCGGGTACGGGTCGTTCACTTTGCTCGCAGCGATGCTCGGGATCGGGTTACCGTTCTCGATCCGCATGAGTTGATCGCCTTCTTGTGCCGTCTGGCTCGTCGCCTCGCGCACACCTTGTTCGCCGAGCTGGCCGAAGTAGCGGCCGAGTTCGAGCGCGCTTTTCAAATTGCTCTCACTGCGTGCGACCGATGAGTCGACTTCGAGCGTGCCTTGTCTCGTCTGTTGCGTCATCTCGACCTTGCCTTGCGTCATCGACACGTCGGCCCGCCCTTGTCTCATCTCGAGCACGGGGCGGTTCGACGTCATCTGGATCGCGGCCTGTGTCTGCCGCATCTCAAGTCTCGCCAGGTTCATCCGCGCTTACCGGAGGAAGTCGAGGAGCGTCGGTTGGATGATGCGGGCCCCGGCTGAGAGTGCGGCCCGGTGTACCGTCTCATGTGACTTGAGCTCCATGATGACTTTCTCGATATCGATATCTTCATTGTTCGACATGATCGTCTTGGCGATGATCTCGTGGTCTTGCAGACGATTATCGACGAGTTCGAGCCGGTTGGCGCGAGCCCCGAGTTCGGCCCGCTCCGTAATCAAGCTTTGACCGAGCGTGTCGAGCGTCGCCAGTTCGGCTGATAATTCGGCCCCGCCTGTCGTCGCTGCGCCAAGCAAGCCACTTAACTTTTGAAGTCCCTCAAACAGCTTTTGTCCAAAGACTGTCTCCGGTTGCATGTTCACTTGCATCTTGATCCCTTTCGAGACTTCGAACTCGATTTTGCCGCTCGGGTCAGGATCACCCGGTATTTCGTTTGCTGTATAAATTTCAGCAATCGTGACCGGATTTAAAGGATCGTTCTTTAAATAGCCCTTTAACTTGTCCATATCGATAAGCGGCTGATCCGTCTTCGTCCCGTTATAAATATACTTCTCGCCGGCTTTCGAGTTCGCGAGCGAACCGATATGTTCGACGAGTTGGTCGATCTCACTCTTGATGATCTCGCGTTGTGACGACTCGTACGTGTCGTTCGCCGCTTGCGTCGTCAGTTCACGGATCCGTTTGACGGCTTCCGTCACTTCGTTCAACGTCGAGTCGGTCAAGTCCATCCAGCTCGTTGCCTCGCTGACGTTACGGCGGAACTGATCGACTTCGCGCACTTCGGTCCGGTAACGGATGCCTTGCATCGCGACGACCGGGTCCTCGGACGCTTTTTGGATCCGTTTCCCGCTGATCAGTTGTTCTTGGACGCGGGCGAGCGTGTTATAGCTGCTCGATAAATGTTTTAAGTTCGTCTGTGTGAGCATCGTCTGTGTGACACGCATTACTCATTACCTCCCTACGACACCCATGCCGTTAATGATTTTGTCGAGCATCTCGTCGACCGCCGTGATGTTCCGTGCCGCCGCATTATAGGCGTGCTGATACTGGATCATCATCGTCATCTCTTCGTCGAGCGAGACCGCGCTCACCGATTGACGGCGTTGGTCCGAGCTCGCCATGAGCGCGAACGTGCTCTTGGCGAGGCTTCCGCTCTGGCTCGCCGAGACGGCCATGTTGCCGATGACGTTTTGATAATACTTCCCGATCGACGAATTGGTCGTGACCGAGCCTCCCGTAAACGCCAACGCTTGGTTTTTCAAGTCGGCAAGCGCCAACGCCCCGCTGCCGTCGCCGATGTTGCCGTCTTTTGAAGCGGCGATCAAATCGAGGTTCTTCATAATGTCATCGCCGACGGTTATATCCGCCGCACTCGTCACGTTCACAAAGAATTGATCTGTGCCGGCGACACCTGTCGCATCGATATTGCCACTATGTGCGGTGTTGAAGGCAGTCGCGAATTGATTGGCCATCTCATCCAAATCTTTCAGCATGACGGTAAATGCCCCGTCAATCCCTTCGCTCGCACCCTCACCATACATTTCGACGAGTGCTTTCAACTTCCCGTTCGGAATCTCGGCGTGGGTGAGCGGCGTGACTGCGCCTGCCGCATCCGTCAATTCGAGGCCGTCAAATTTCCCGACCCCTCCTCCGATGGCGTCAACGAGTGTCACGTTGTTCGGTGCGGCTTTCGTTCCGAGGTTGACGACAATATCGATCCGCCCCTCGGCCATCCGCTGCGAGTTACCGCGCGTCTCGCCGTTCAAGTAGTCGACCGGTTTGCGCTCGAACTCGACGTATTGCGCGAGCTCGTCCATGTAGCGGTCACGTGCGTCATACAGTTCGTTTGGGAGCGCGCCGAGCGGTTCCGCGTCCCCGATTTGGCGGTTGACGTCGCTGATCTTCGTCAACAGGTCGTTCACTTTCTTGATGACGACGTCGGCTTCTGACTTCAAATCGTCTTGGACTTTCGTGAGCGAGGACGACATATAGTTGAACGTCTCGGCGAGCGTCATCGCCCGTTGACGAACGACGCTGCGGGCGCCGGTGTCGTCCGGGTTGACCGACAAATCTTGGAGCGATCCCCAGAACAAGTCGAGCGATTTGGCGAGACCATTCTCAGAAGGTTCGTTGATGATATCTTCCATCCGGCCGAACGCCGCTTCTTTCGTCGCGTAAAACGAGTTTTTGACCGTCTCGTCACGGTACTGTTGGTCGATCATCAAGTCACGGATGCGGGCGAGCGTCTCCCCGCGTACGCCCGTCCCGAACTGTCCGGCCTTCGTCCCGCCGAAGTTGACACTCAGCTGTTCGGTCATGCCAATTGACAGTCGTTGACGCGAGTAGCCCGGGTTCGAGGCGTTGGCGACGTTGTTCCCCGTCGCCTGCAGCGCCCACTGGTGCGTCGTCAAACTGCGTCGCGCCGTCTCTAATCCCATAAATGTTGAGCCCATGAATGTTCCTCCTTATACGTCACGGCTGAACGAGCGTGTCTCGAACGCCTGTTGCCCGTATGTGAAATCGTCTGCTTCTGGCATGAGCATGTCCAAATGCCAATTGATATACCGGAGCGACTGTTCGAGCAACGTCGCGTTCAGTTCATTCTGTCGCTTCAGTTCGAACAGCACCGGTCGTAGCGCTTCCTTCTCTTCATCGTCCAAAACGAGCAAACCTTGAAGTCGTTCCGTCTCTTTTTGTCCGATTTGTCGGACAATCGTCGCTTCTTCTTTGACGAGCGCGCTGAAAGCGGGCATATCGCCTTTGATGAGTTGTTGTTCTTTTGCGTAAGCGAGTTCGAGTAAACGTGTATGTAATGTGAGCATAATGGTCTCCTTTTTCCAAAAAAAGAGCCGACTAAAAAGGGATTCCCTTGTCTAGTCAGCTTCCGTGCCGTGTTATAAGTGCGAAGGCCTCAAGCGGACCTCGCTTCCATTCATCCTTGTAGAAAGCGTTTGGCGATGTCGCGCGCGTCCCGTGTATACGTCCCTGCGTTGATCTCCGCCTTCAAGGCGCTGATCTTCTCAAGACGGTCCGGATTTTTCACCGGTTCTTCAAACCGGGCGCGGGCTTCAGCCGATATCGATATTCGGTCCGTTTGGCGTGTTAGCTCGGGCTTCGTCTCGGCTAGCGTTTTCTTCTCGTAAGTGTTCGGTAAATGTACCCACTTTGCAGAATCGATGCGCATGCGTGTCCCCCCTCTTCTAAGTTGTTAGTCCAAACGATAAGCGCGAGCGCTCGTCTTGTTTACACTTGCTTGTAAACCTTGTAGTTCTTGCTGCATCTCCGCCTGACAAGCCGAACAAACTTTTCCTGCGTTCGTCGCCTTGCCGCAGCGCACACAAGCGATGCTCATTGCTGGGTTGTCCTTGATGATCAAGCGTCCTTCATGGATATATCGCGTGATATCAAGTTCGGAGACACCTGTCGCTTCGACTAAGGCCCCGATCGTTGTCTGTTTGTTGGCTGGTTCCCGAATGAAGTCCCGAACTTTCAAGAAGTTTTGGAAATCGACTTCACTGCATGACGGACAGTACGGCGAGCGGCTTTGTTTCATAAACAAACGCCCACACATCTGACAAGTTGCTGCTTCCAATGTCATTCACCTCTGCCTTTTATATCGGACGCATTTTTGATTTGTTTAGCGCCCGGAACAGGCAAACCGCAGAAACTTCTGCATAGCCGGCTTTCTTCAATGTGTACGCTGCTTGGTGGAGCGTCGTGCCGGTCGTATAGACGTCGTCGACGAGCACGATTTTCCCATATGTAGTCGCAGCTTGTACAGCAAACGGGTTTGGACGGTGCCGCCTTTCTCCTTTCCCAAATTCACGCTGACTTGAAACCTCTTCTTTTTGAAGGAGTTGTTTTGTCGGTCCGATCAATCGGGCGAGCACGTCTGCCTGGTTGAAGCGACGCGTCAAAAGCCGCTCCTCCCCGAGCGGGATCGGCACGTAGATGGCACCCGGTTCGCGCGTCCGTTTGAGCACGTCTGACACGTGACCGACGAGCGCGACGTCCCCGCCGAACTTGAAGCGATGGAGCCAAGTCGCACCGGCCTCGTCGTAGGCGTAGAGACAACGGACCGTCAAATCGAGACCGAGCGCGAGCCAGCGGATGCAGTCCGGACACGTCTTCCCGTCTGGGCTAGGGTGACCGCAGCGTGGACAGCCCGCTTCGAGCGGGGTCAACATCGCTTCACAGTCCGGACAGACCCAGTCGCGTTTCAATAGCGTCGCCGGACTCCACGGCACCGTCATCGGTTGGTGGCAGACGAGGCAGTTCATCGCCGATTCGCCTCCTCGATCGCGCGGATGGTCTGGTCTTGCCGGAACGTCCGCTCGGTATAGAACAAGACGACGTCCCCGGTCGGCGCGTCAGGCTTACGTCCGGCCCGGCCCGCCATCTGGATGAGGGCGCGCGTCGAGAACAGACGATGTTCACTATCGAGAATGGCGATCTGGACGCCGCGGACGGTCATGCCGCGCTCCCAAATCGACGTCGCGAGCACGATGCCGTTCGTTTCTTCTAGCCAGACGAGCGTATCCGTCCGCGCATCAGTGTCGGCCGAGACAGCCCGGTAGTCGAGCCCGGCCGTCTCAAGCAGTTTTCCATAACGGACAAGGTCCGGTTTCGTCGGGACGAACAACAGGCGCGGCGCCTCATGGCTCCGGCAAAAGTCGAGAATGGCTGACTCGGTCTGTTTGACGAGCCGCGGCATCGGCAAGTCGTGGTCGTGGTAGCGGCGCGACAAGTGGGTGGTTGGAAACTGACGTTGCCACAGCGTCGGTGTCGCCGTGACGAACAAGAAGACACCTTTCCCGGCACGATAGAGCGTCCACCAGAGCGAGAAGTCGAAGGCGAACGGGAACGCGTCCGACTCGTCGACGAGGACATAATCGAACACGTCGCGCAAATTCACAAGAAGCGGGGCCGTCGCGACGGTGATCATCCCGATCGATTCCTTGTCCCCGCCCCCGTAGCGCCTTGTGATCGGGACGGTGAAGCTTGCCTCGAGCCGGTCTGCCCACTCGATGGCGACGTCACGCCGTGGCGAGACGACGAGAACGCGCTTCCCTTCATTGACGATGCGGGCAATGACCGGGAACGCCATCTCGGTCTTGCCGGCGCCGCAGACGGCGTGGACGAGACCGGTCTTCCGTTTCTCCCACCACGTGAGCAGTTGCTCGCTGACACGCTGTTGCGCGTCTGCGAGCTCGAACGGCATGACGAGTTCAGTCGGTTCGACCGGCGTCGTGACGTCGATCTCTGCTAAAAAGTCACAGCGGCATACCCGCCCGAGGTGCAAGCAATTGCGGCAGTACTGACAGGCGCCGTGATGACAGGTGAACGTGCGGATATCGGTGCTCAGACAGCGCTGACAGACGCCGAAGCGAATGGCGCGTTGCCCGTGTGGATGGATGACAAGTTGTCCCATGAAATCAGTCCTTTTTCTCTGACGCTAGCATATAACCGTTAAATCCACATGTCATGCTCGTTGATGGAACAGGAACGGTTAATGCTAATACATCAAGTCATATCATGCGACAGACGGAGGTGAAAAATAAAGTTACCGACTATACTACGAGTAGACCATTAATTGGAAATGAGGAGGATTTCATGTTTAAACGACCTATCCATAACGTACTAACCGGCTTAGGAATGATTGCTGTGTTTTGCCTCGGTTGGTGGATTTGGTATGTGTTGAACGGTAGCGACGCGGCCGAGCAACGAGCCGTCCGAGCAGCCGAAACCTATGTCGATATGACGTATCCCGAGCTGGAACTTAACGTGATTGGTGTGACATACTTATCTCTGTACGATGCGAAATATTACGTGTTGTACGCGTCCCCGTCCCATGTCGACACTGAATTGTGGGTGCGCGTCACTCGAGCGGGGGAAGTCGTGGACGACAATTTCGGAGATGCCGCGAGCGCCTCGTCGGACGTTTCCCTGTCATTGGACCGACGTGATGCCTTACCATGTAATCAGAAAAACTCGTCAGACGAAGTCGTCTGGCGAGTTTTTCTGATTATGCTTTATGCGTTACGTTTATAGAACATGATCGCCTCGTACGCCCGGAGCGACAACGTCGTTCCGTCGAGCTGCGGCACGTCGTAGTTGTGGCTGACGACGTCGGCGCATGTGAACCGTTCCGGGATCTCATACGTCGTCTCCGGCCCATAGAAGTTGGCGACGACGAGTACTTCTTCTTCGTCCGTCTTCCGCGTGTACGCCCAGACGTCTAGGTCCTGTTTCGTCAACAGCGTATAGTCCCCGTCCGTCAACACGTCGAGCTCTTTGCGGAGCGAGATCAAGTTCTTGTAGTGGTAGAACACCGAATCCGGGTCGTCGAGCGCCGTCTCGACGTTCACTTCCGTGTAGTTCGGCGCCACGTTGATCCACGGTGTACCGCTCGTGAAACCGGCGTGCGGCATCGCGTCCCACTGCATCGGTGTCCGTGAGTTGTCGCGTGACTTCTGTTTGATGGCGGCCATCATGTCCTCGTGCGACACGCCCTCGTCGCGCTTCAACTTGTAGATGTTGAGCGTCTCGATGTCGCGGTACTCGTCGAGCGAGTCAAACCCCGGGTTCGTCATGCCGATCTCTTCGCCTTGATAGATGTACGGTGTCCCTTGTAGGCCGTGGAGCACGGTCGCGAGCATCTTGGCGCTCTCGACGCGGTGGTCGGTGTCGTTGCCGAAGCGGCTGACGACGCGCGGCTGGTCGTGGTTGCACCAGAAGATGGCGTTCCAGCCCTTGCCGTGCATCCCTTCCTGCCACGTCGACATGATGTCTTTCAACTGCACGAAATCGAACGGTGCGGCGACGAACTTCTCGCCGTTCGGGTAATCGACTTTCAAGTGGTGGAAGCTGAACGTCATGCTGAGCTCACGCTCGTCCGGGCTCGAGTAGCGGACGCAATGGTCGAGCGTCGTCGACGACATTTCGCCGACCGTGATGACGTCATGCCCCTCGAACACTTCGCGGTTCATCTCTTTCAAGAACTCATGGATGCGCGGCCCGTCCGTATAAAACTTGCGGCCGTCCGACTCGTCCTCCGGGAAGTCCTGTTGCTTCGAGATCAAGTTGATGACGTCGAGGCGGAACCCTTTGATGCCTTTCTCGCGCCAGAACCGCATCATCTCGTAGACGTCCTCGCGCATCTGTTCGTTCTCCCAGTTCAAGTCGGCCTGCGTCTCGTCGAACAAGTGGAGGAAGTACTGGCCGCTCTTGTCGTCATACTTCCAGGCGTTGCCCCCGAACTTCGACTCCCAGTTCGTCGGTTCGTCGCGCCAAATGTAATAGTCCCGGTACCGTTCGTCGCCGGCGAGCGATTTTTGGAACCACTCATGCTCGGTCGACGAGTGGTTGACGACGATGTCCATCATCAGTCCGATCCCGCGCGCCTCGGCCTCACGGACGAGCTCGTCAAGGTCTTCCATCGTCCCGTACGACGGGTCGATCGCGTAATAGTCGCTCACGTCGTACCCGTTATCGTTTTGCGGCGACTTGTACACCGGTGTCATCCAAATATATTCGATGCCGAGATCGGCCAGATAATCGAGTTTCGACGTCACTCCTTTGATCGAGCCGGTGGCGTTGCCTTCCGGGCTGTAAAAGCTTTTTGGATAGATTTGATAGACGACTGATTTGCGCCAGTTTGTTTGTGTCATGAACGACAGCTCCTTTTGTAAGAGTTTTCATTTTGATAGGAAAAGGGGAAGAACCTCCGTCCCTCCCCTTGATGAATCCTCATATTATGCGACTTTGTCTACTTTCAGCTCGCCTTTTTTCATGTAGCGTTTCGACAAGGCGAACGTGAGCACGAACGGGACGACGATCGCGATGATCATCCCGACGATGAAGAGCAAGATCTTGTCCGTGAAGATCGACAAGAAGCCAGGGAGTCCCCCGACGCCGATGCCGATGGCCTGGACGTCGTTCAGCGTGATGAAGACGGCGGCAATCGCCGACCCGATCATCGCCGAGTAGAACGGGAACTTGTTCGGCAAGTTCACCCCGAACATGGCCGGCTCAGTGATCCCGAAGTAAGCCGAGATCGCTGACGTCGACGCCATACTCTTTTGTTTGGCGTTGTGCTTGTAGACGAAGAACATAGCGAACGCCGCCGAACCTTGGGCGATGTTCGACAGAGCGAGCATCGGCCAGATGAACGTGCCGCCCGTCTCCGCGATGAGTTGCAAGTCAATCGCGATGAACAAGTGGTGCATCCCCGTGACGACAAGCGGTGCATAGAACAAACCGAACAATAGCGCACCGACAATCGGTACCGCTTCGAACACGTTGACGAGGCTCGTCGCGATGACGTTACCGATTCCACGTGTGACCGGTCCGACGATCGCAAGGGCGAGGAAACCTGTGACGACGATTGTCGTGATCGGCACGACGAGTAGCTGAATCGCGTTCGGAACATGTTTTTTCAAGAACATTTCAATATGGCTCAAAATGAAGGCCGCGGCCAAAATCGGCAAGATTTGACCTTGATAGCCGACTTTCTCGATTTCGAACAGCCCGAGGATGTCGAACGTCGGGATATCGCCTTCAAGCGCCGCTTGCCCGTAACCCCATGCGTTCAACAAGTCCGGGTGGACGAGCAGTAGACCCATGACGATACCGAGCACTTCGCTGCCGCCGAAACGCTTCGTTGCCGACCAACCGACGAGGGCCGGCAGGAAGACGAACGCCGTGTTCGCCATCATGTTGATGAGGTCCCATAAACCTTGCAAGTTCGGATACGCCTCGATGAGCGTCGCGTCGTCGACGAACAGTCCTTCCGACGCGAGCAAGTTGTTGATCCCCATCAAGAGACCGGCGACGATGATGGCCGGGATGATCGGCATGAACACGTCCGAGAACACTTTGACGAGTTTTTGGAGCGGGTTCATCTTCTTGCCGCCTGACGATTTGACTTCAGCGACCGTTGCCGCCTCGAGCCCGGCGAGTTTGATGAACTCGGCGTAGACGCGCTCGACGTCACCGGCACCGATGACGACTTGGTACACGCCCGAGTTCTCGAACGCCCCTTTGACGAGATCGGCTTCTTTTACTTTTGCCTCATTGACGAGCGACTGGTCTTTCAGTGAGAGACGGAGTCGCGTGACACAGTGCGCCGCTTTATCGACGTTATCCTTGCCTCCGATGGCTTCTAGGATATCCGCGGCGATTTGACGATAATCTGCCTTCATAAGATAGGCCTCCTTTGTGTGAAAGCGTTTGTTGAGAACGGTTACATATGATTACAAACAAAGTTTAACTTATATAGACGAGTTCTGTCAACAACTTATCTATATAAGTTTATCGTGACGAATGTGTGACAAGCGTTCACTAATTTTGTTCCCTCTCCTCTCGATTCAAAACGACAAAAAAGACCCCTTCTTGAAGAAGGAGCCTTATCGACGCGCCACATCGCTGAACTGAAACTTGTCGAGCCGGTGACGGGACTCGGTATATTCGAACTGTCGCCCCTCGTACAAAAACGTGTCGTTCGTGATGACGATGACATATTCATAATCGTGAAGATCGAGGCGTGACCGGTCAAGCTCGGTCACGTCCTCGGCCGCGATTTTCCGCTTCGCGTAGCTGATCTGTTGCCCGAGCTCGCGCTCGACGTATTGATAGATCGAGTGCTCGGCAATCTGTTTTGTCAGACCGGGGACGAGGTCTTTGACGAAATAGTTCACGTCTAAAATGACGTTCTCCCCGTCGAAGTTGCGGACCCGTTCGATCCGGTAGACGAGCGTGGCGGGCTCAAGACCCATCCGCTCGGCGAGCCAACTCGGTGCCTCGATCTCCTCGAACGAAGCGACGCTCGTCTCGATCGAACGGCCGAGCATACTGGCGTATATTTCCGAGAAGCTGACGATACCGTTGAACTGGAACTCGATCTGGTCGCGGCGCAGCACGAACACGCCTTTACCATGATGTTTGCGGACGTAGCCGTGCTCTTGGAGCAGATCGAGTGCCTTACGGACCGTGCCTCGGCTCGCCTCGTATTCATGCATGAGTTCTGTCTCTGACGGCAGTTTCGACTCTGCCTCGTACTCACCCGTTTTCATCCGCTCGGCGAGCCGTTCATAGATTTGACGATACTTGGCCACAAGCCCACTCCTTTCTTCATCGAAAAAGACGACCATGCGGCCGTCTTCTGTTTATCGTTCGCGGTGATACCACGTGATGCCGATCGCGCCAGGTCCAAGGTGTGTCCCGATGACCGGTCCGAAATGACCGCCCGTGACTTGCGCTTGCGGAAACTTCTGTTTCATCGAGGCGATCTCTTCGGCCTGACGTTCCGGGCAGTTGGCGTGGATAATGCCGATGCAATATCCCGCGCCGTCACCGACGATCGATTGGTCCATCATCTCTTCGATGCGACGGACCGCCTTCTTGTACGTCCGGATCTTCTCGAACGGGACGATCTGTCTATCCTGAAAATGAAGGACCGGCTTGATCTGCAGGAACGAGCCGACGAGCGCTTGCGCCGCGCTGAGCCGTCCGCCCCGTTGGAGGTGGTCGAGGTCATCGACGACGAAATAAGCACGGATCCGTTCACGCGTCTTCTCGAGATGCTGCATGATTTCCTCGGCCGAGGCACCATTGTCACGCATATGGACGGCCTCTTCGACGAGAAATGCCTGAGGCATGCACGAGATTTCAGAGTCGAACGCGTGCACGTTGACATCGACCATGTTGTTCAAGGCGATCATCGATTGATACGTACCGCTGATCCCGCTCGAGAGCGTGATAGCGATGACGTCGGTCACTTCAGCCGGAAGGCTGTCGATCAGTTCGACCGTCTCCCCGATGATCGGTTGCGATGTCGTCGGCAAATTCCCCGCCTCGATCCGTTCATAGAACGCCTCCGTCGTGATATCGACGGCCTCACGGAACGATTCTCTGCCAAAAATCACGCTTAGCGGTGCGACGTGGACGTCGTGTCGCTCACAAAATCCGGCCGGCAAATAGGCGGTACTGTCGGTCAAAATCGCTATGTTTCCCATACTATATCCTCACTTTACATCGTTTCGTTTTTCCAATTGAATTAAGATTCCATTCCATATTGTAGCACAAAAGCGATGTATTGCATCGGTCTAGGTCAAATCTCGACCCACCCGCGGCGGATCGCATCGACGACGGCTTGCGTCCGGTCGTTTACTTCCATTTTGCGCAGGACCGACGAGACGTGGTTCTTGACCGTCTTCTCACTGATGAACAGCATGTCGCTAATATCGCGGTTCGAGCGGCCATCGGCGAGCAAGTGGAGCACCTCGACCTCACGGCGCGACAGCAACCGATAGACGGGATCGTCCGTCCGGTTCACGACGTTCCGTTCGGCTTGTTCTCCTTTGAACTGGAGCAGGCGCCGGTAATCCTTCAACACGTTCGTCGTCACTTTCGGATGCAAGTACGCCCCGTCTTTCGCGACCGAACGAACGGCCGAGATGAGTTCGCTTGAAGCTACTTCTTTCAACAAGAAACCTGATGCTCCCGCTTCAAGCGCATGTGTTATGTAAGATTCGTCATCATGGATCGACAGGATGAGGACGCGCGTGTCCGACGATGCCGCGGTCAACTGTTTCGTCGCCTCGATCCCGTTCAAGTCCGGCATGTTGATGTCGAGGATCATGATTTCCGGTTTCTCCTCTTTGGCGATGCGAATCGCATCAGCACCCGTCCGCCCTTCAGCGATGACGGTGAACTCGTCTTCTAAATCAAAGATCCGCTTCAAGCCCTCTCGAAACAGCTCATGGTCATCGACGATTGCGATGCGGATTGTATTTGTCATTTCCATCGTACACTCCCCTTTATCTGTATTACAAAATCGGGATCGACATGCGGACGACCGTCCCTTTGCCGATTTCCGAATCAATGTTGATACTGCCGTTCACAAGCTCGATCCGTTCGCGCATACCAACGATACCGAACGACTCTTGCCCGATCATACTCGGCACGAAGCCGACCCCGTGATCGCGCACATGAATGTGAATCACGTCTAGCGCTTGCTCGACGTTGACGATGATTTCCGTCGTCTTCGAATGCTTGATCGCATTTTGGACCGCCTCTTGGACGAGCCGGAAGACGTTGATCTCGAGTTTTTCCGAGAGACGTGTCCGGTTGCCGCGATAGTTGAGCCGCGTCTTGATCGCCGTGTACTCTTCCGTCTGATGTAAATAACGCTCGAGCGTCGGCAAGAAGCCAAGGTCGTCAAGCGACATCGGCCGCAGGTCGTAAATCAAGCGTCGTACGTCGACGAGCGCCCCGCGAATCAGCCGTTTCAGCTCGTGCAGTTCGGCGAACGCCTCGTCCTTGCCTCTTCGGTCGAACGTCTTCTCGATCAAGTCGGCCCGAATCAAAATATGGGCAAGCGATTGCGCGGGGCCGTCATGCATTTCCCGGGCCAGGTGGCGCCGCTCACGCTCAGCCGCCTCGAAGACGCTGATTGCCATCTCTTGCTTCTTCATCATGTCCGAATACTCTTGCTGCAGGTCGTCGCGTAAAAAGTTGAGGACGACCGAGACGCGGCTGACTAACCGGTCCGCCCGCTCCATCGTATCCTGAAGGACGAGCAACCGCCGCTCGAGGTCGTTTCGGCGCTGCTGGCTCACCATCTCCTCTTTTTGGATGAGGAACCGCTCGAGCTGCATCTGGTTGGCGAGTTCATACGCCTCGCGAATCTCTTGCTCACTATGTATATGGAACTTCTTACTCACTTGAACGAGTTTATTCTTCGCCGCTTTCACTAATAGATCGAGGCGCTCGGACTCTTTAATGTGAAACTCGATCTTTTGCGTCAATTCTTTTAGCTCCGTTTGGATCGACGAATACTCATTAGCTGAATTTTCAGTTATACGGACGATCTCCTCTTTACTCTCCGTCACCGTATCAATCATATTTGTTATGATATGCTCTAATGCTGTACGATCGGTAATATGATTCACGATGCCATCCCCTAATAGTTCGGTAGTAAGTCCTCATTTATTTCTATTATCGACTGCATAAGCGTTCGTTTCCAGTAAGAATCAGAGGCTATCTTCACAATTCGCCACTTAATCTACAGACGCCTACTCGATTTCAAAAAAAATACATGAAAATAGAAAGGAGAATTTTCAGAAATGTCTACTGAACAAAATTATACTATAAAACAAGACGGAGAATACGAGGTCGTCATACAAAAATCAAAATTTATCGCTCACTTTAAACGCGTCACGACCGAAGCGGAAGCCCAGACGTTCATCCAAAAGATCAAAAAAGCGCATTGGAGCGCCAATCATAATTGTTCAGCCTACATCATCGGAGCCCGGAACGAATTCCAAAAAGCGAACGATGACGGCGAGCCGAGCGGGACGGCCGGCCTGCCGATGCTCGAAGTGCTCCGTAAACGCAATTTGAAAGACACGGTCGTCGTCGTCACCCGCTACTTCGGCGGCATCAAGCTCGGCGGCGGCGGACTCATCCGTGCCTACGGCGGGACGGTGAGCGAAGGGCTCGATGCGGTCGGGATCGTCGAACGGTTGCCGATGCAACGTCTCACGCTCGCGGTCGACTACGGATGGATCGGGAAAGTCGAGAACGAGCTCCGCCAGTCCGCTTATTTGCTTGACGAGATTGTCTATGCCGACACCGTCACGTTCCACATCTCGGTACCGGTCGAAGCGACCGAGGAAGCGCTCGCCTGGCTCGTCGATTTGACGAACGGTCAAGGCCGACTCGAGACCCAGGACGTCCGTATCATCGAACGTGATTTTGTGCGCTAGGTCCCGTATACTAAAAGAAATGACTGAAATGAGGAGACGACATGGAACAAGACTCCCGCAAGAAACGCTCCGTGTGGAAAATCGGTCTGCTCGTGCTTGGCCTCGTCCTGCTGATTGGCGGTTCGGCCTTCGGCTACTTCGTTTTCAAGGCGAACGAGACGGCAGAGACCACGAACAGCGAACTGACGCGTGGCGACAAATCGGAACGTCGCGACGACACGATCGATTTGACGAAAAATCACTTCTCCGTCCTGCTCGCCGGCGTCGATGGCGGTGCCTCGCTCGAAGAGGGACGGACCGACTCACTGATGGTGGCGACGTTCAACAAGGAATCTCGCCAAGTGACGCTCGTCAGTATCCCCCGCGACGCGTACGTCGATATCGTCACGGAGGACGGCGAGTTCAAGGACAAGATCAACCATGCGTATGCGTACGGCGGCATCGACACGACGATCACCACGGTCGAGACGCTGTTTGACATCCCGATCGATTATTACGCGACGATCAACTTTGACGGCATCGAAGACCTCGTCGACGCGGTCGGCGGCGTCGAAGTCGACGTATTGATCCCGATCTCAGGACGCGCCACCGGCAACGTCGAGCTCGAACCGGGCGTCCAGATGCTAGACGGCAAGGAAGCACTCGCCTATGCCCGCATGCGGAAAGACGACCCTGAAGGCGACATCGGCCGGGCCAAGCGCCAACAACAAGTGCTCGAGGCCATCATCAACGAGGCGACGACGATCAATTCGTTCACGAAGCTCAACCGGATCATGACTGCGGTCGGCAATAATATCCGAACGAACATGTCGCTCTCCGAGGCGTCCCAGCTCCAGCCGTATACGAAATCGCTCCGCTCGTTCAACCAAGAGACGCTAGAAGGCGGCGACTTGACGATCGGCGGCGTCTACTATTATGAGTTGGACCAGGCGGATTTGAACGATAAGCGGGCACTGTTGAAAACAGAGCTCGGTCTTCCGGTGACGGCCGAAGACAGTGAACCTGACTCAAGCGACGGTTTTAGCGAGACGACGACGTACTGACCTAAAAAAACGACCAAGGACATGGCGTCCTTGGTCATTTCTATGTGTATATCCAAGTCACGTCTTCGCCCGGCCGAGCAGGCGGCGTGATGTCTGGATGATCGGTTTGTAGTTCGGGTGGATCAACTCCGTCGACTCGACGATCAGTTCGATGACGATCAAGACGATGACGAACGTGATGACGGCACCGACCATCGTCGTCTTCGCGAACAGAATCGAGGCGATCCCGAAGAAGAACGTCATCCCGTACATGAGAAGCACCGCTTGGCGCGTCGTGAACCCCATATCGATCAACTGGTGGTGCATGTGTGACTTGTCAGGCGACATCGGCGGGCGCCCTTGGACGAGCCGGCGGACGATCGCGAAGATCGTGTCCGAAATCGGCAGTCCGAGCAAGAGGACCGGCACGACGAGCGAGAACAGTGTCACGTTCTTGAAGCCGATCAGCGAGAATACGGCGAGCATGTAGCCGAGGAAGAGCGCACCCGTGTCCCCCATGAATATCTTCGCCGGGTAGAAGTTGTGGACGAGGAACCCGAGCGTGCTCGCGAGCAGCAAGAGCGCCATCATCGTCAAATAGACGTTCCCTTGAATGATGGCTAGGAGCGCGATCGTCCCGAGCGCGATGCTCGAGACCCCGGCGGCGAGACCGTCGAGGCCGTCGATCAAGTTGATCGCATTCGTGATCCCGATCAACCAGAGACACGTCACCGGGATGCTCCAAGCGCCGAGATAGAGCTGTTGGTCGAACGGCAAGTTGATGAGTTCGATCCGCATCCCGGCGTTCAAGACGACGACCGTCGCGATCATCTGCCCCATCAACTTGATGCGGGCGTTCAACTGGAACCGATCGTCGATCAGGCCGGTCAAGATGATGATGACCGCTCCGATCAAGATGGCCTCGTTATAACGACTCGTCGGCAACAACAAGGCGTAGCCGATCAGGAAGGCGATGAAGATGGCGAGGCCGCCGATTCGCGGCATCGTCCGTAAATGTACTTTTCGGGCGTTCGGGTGATCGACCGCTCCGATCAGAAAAGCGAACCGGCGAACGAGCGGCGTGATCAAGATGGCCATCACAAAACTGACCAACATGGCAATCCATAACATGGCCAACGTTCCTCTCTCAAAAAAATAGACTCTGGCGAATTATAGCATATTTCCCGTCACCAAAATCGTATCAGAAATGTTACAGCAAAAAACCGACGAACGTTCTCGTCGGTCAAGCGTGTGCTGGTTCAGTCGTGACTTCTTCAGCTGATGCATATGTATATAGTCCGCGCCCGACTTTCTTGATTTCCGGATTGACCGATTCGATCTTGACCATTAATTGGTAGATGTTGCTAATATGATGACGGTAGCGAAGCTCGAGCTCCATCTGGATGTCACGCACACTCATCGTCTTCCGTTCTTTCAAAAGGTCTGTGACCTGATGGACGTAAACCTCGAGCGGATAACGTTGATTGACGCGACGCGGACGCAGCCGCTTTGATGGATCTGTCGACAGCTCTTCTTCCCGTTTGTCCCGGCTCAGTTCAGAAATTAAGTATTCGGCCCGGCGCTGTAATTGACGATACGACTCCTCGATCTCCATCAGTTCGCGATAGATATGTTCGTTGATGTTCGTAGATTCCATACACAATTCCCCTTCTACATCCAATTGAACTTCTCGATTACCTATTTTAAATCAAGATTTTCTAATTATTACTTGTTATCTTCTAAAAGTGTAACGGAGGTGTAATGTGTTTGTCATCTGTTTTTGGGCGTTTTGGACTTTTTAGGACTTTTGGACCAAAAAAAAAAAAAGATGACGACTGTTCGGGGCAGTCGTCATCTCACGGAAGATGAACGTAGTCTGTTACGCGCCGACGCGTTCGAGGATGCGTCGGAGCGAGAGTTCATCGGTCGAAGCGACGATGAGGTCTGCATGACCAAGCATCGACTCTTCCCCGACGGCGACAGCAAACATGTTTGCCGCTTTGATTGCAGTCACGCCTGCGGCTGCGTCTTCAACGCCGATGGCATGTTCGGGTTTCACGCCAAGGGCAGAGGCAGCCTTCAAAAACACTTCGGGATGTGGTTTTGAGTCGGCGACAGTTGCTGCATCGACAATGTGATCGAAGTAATGGCGGACACCAAGTGCGTCAACGACCGCGAATGCGTTCTTTGAAGCAGATGCCATTCCGATTTTGAGACCGGCCTCTTTAATTTCATCGAGAAATGAAACGATGCCAGGAAGCAAATCGGCCGAAGAGATGTGCTGAATGAGTTCAACGTAGTGCTCGTTCTTCTTCTGGGCGAGTTCCGCCTTTTCATCCGGTGTGAAATCGTCCTGTCTTCCGCCGAGCGCAAGGATGCGTTCGAGCGAGTCAGTCCGGCTCACCCCTTTGAGCGTCTCATTGAACTCGCGGTCAAATGGAATGTCGAGCTCTTCTCCGAGTTGTTTCCAAGCGAGGTAATGGTACTCCGCGGTGTCAGTGATGACACCGTCCAAATCAAAAATGACTGCTTCAATCGTCGACATACATGCTTTCCGCCTTTCCTTCAAATGTTTGTGTCCTCAGACTACATTTAGGGAACTTGACAAGTACCCGTTGCACGATTGGTCAATGATGCAAACGGTTGCACTTGTTCGATTTCTATTATATCGGATAACGCCTCATCTATGCAACCGCTTTCGCAGAAAAATTAAAAAATAGGAAGAGCGTTTCGCTCCTCCTACCATTTTACAATTGAATGCCGACGACTTTCACGTTCACCGCTAGCGGTGTCATCGCGAGCATCGTGTCCATGTCTTGGGTGATGCGCTCTTGGACGGCCGTCACCGTCTTGACGATTGATTGACCGTAAGCGATGTAGAGCGACAAGTTGATGATGACGCCTTCCGACGACTCATCGACTTTGACGTGCTTCATGAGCGCACGTTCTGAGAGTTTCGTGTCTTCTTGTGTGAACGACACGTGTTTCGTTTCTTTGACGACGACCGCGGCGATCATCTCGACGACGTGGCGTGAGACGTTGACGTCTCCTTCTGTACTGTTCATTCCATTTTCATATGGCATGCTGTCACTTCCTTAGCTCTAGTTTCGGTTCCCATCTAAAGTGTAGCGGAAAACCGCCGTTTAGAAAAGGGTTTACGATTTTGGGTCTTTCACGTCCTGCGCGCGGCGGACGTCGATCTCGACGAGCGGCCTCAACATCCGGAGGGCCGGCGGGCTGATGATGAGCAGGACGATGAGGCAGGCGACACCGAACAAGACGAGCAACTGTTGCCATGACGTCGGCATGAATCCGACCGGCACGAACGCCTTCCAGGCGACGATTAAAAACACATGGACCAAGTAGACGTATAGACTATACTTCCCCGCCCGCGTGAACACGGGCAACTCACGCCCCGGCACGATGAGCGCGAAGCTGACGGCCATGAGCGTCGACACCGTATAGACGATCAAGAAAGCGAACGGGCCGCTCCAAATCGCCTCCGGCACCGCCGTCTCGTAAGCGAATCGGAATTTGAACAAGTTGCCGACGTGGTAGAACGTGTCTTCTTTTTGGAAGCTCATCGAGGCGAGCAGTCCGAGCGTGAGTGCGGTGAAGACGACCGCCCCACCGACCCGGTAACGGTTCCGTTGCTCGGCCCGCTTCGGCAACTCGAAGAAGTTCATCGTGTTGCGCTCACTCATCCAGTTACCGATCAAGAAGAACGGATAGAACATGATGACTTTCCGGAGCGCGAAGAATCCGGTCGATTCTTCTTGGAAACCGAACAACAGGGCGAACAACAGCGCATAGAGCACATACCCTCTCAACTGGGTCACGTACGGCGTGATGACGTACCAGATGACGATGGCCATCAAATACCAGAGCGCCCAGTACGGCTTGAGCACGTTCAGTCCCGGGTTCTCGAGCGACAAGAGCGGGACCCCTTCCGTGAAGGCGAACCACGAGCCGAGAATGACTTGCCAGATCACGTAGACGACGAACAGCTGGATGACACGCAAATAACGGTTCTCCCGAAAGAAGTAACCGCTCAGCATAATGAATAACGGCATATGAAACGTATATAAGAACAAATAAACCCACTTCGGCAGTAAGTCGTCGTATGCACCGCGCACATCGGTCAGCAAGTGACCGAAGACGACGAGCAAGACGAGCACGCCTTTAATATTGTCGTACCAATGATTTCGCATAATTCTTCCTCGCATCTTGCAATTTTCTAAGGTGATCACGTATGGTCGAGTGACCGTTTTTTCTGTTCCCACCAGTTAAGCAAACCTTCTTTGTCTTCGGTCGGGACATGTACCATCAAGAAATCGATTTCCTCACTAAATTCAAAAACGACGTGTTCCGGTTCTGTCTGAATCGTTTTAATCAAACGCTCGAACTCGCTAAAGAACGCTTTCAATTCCCCTGGAGAGACAGAATAGATGACATCGGCCTGCCGCTCCACGTACTCGACGAAATAATGCAAGTAAAAAACACGGACGTAATTTCGCAAGATCGGGTCTGTAAACGCGTTTGCATCTTTGACAAGTTTGGCACCTTCTCGTAATCGGTCAAACTGAAACATGGTTCTCGGAGTAGGCGTGCCAATTTTCTGGATGGCTTCGGTCAATCGTACCGCTTCCTCTTTTTCAAACCCTTCGGTGAAATAACGGTTCAAGGCCGTCTTCACTTCTGCATGTTGTTTATACAGGCCAACGACGAGTTCAATCAATTCGTTTTGGTCGAATTGTTTGAGCTCGTTTCGCAACTCGCCCACCTTCATCTTTTTCATTCAATTCCCTCACTTCAATTTTTGCTTCACTATCATAGCCGATTTTTTGACCCGGTGAAATTACGATTCAACAAAAAAATGATGACGTCATTGTCATCATTCCCCGTATCTGCCGCTTGCAAGCCGAATCGTCGACAAATCTTCATGCGCGAGCAGGTTTTGCGCGTATTCAAATGGACGAGAGTGGGTAGAGTATAGTATAGTTGTTTTACTAAATAATCAGAATATTCTAATAAAGGAGGTGTGGAGAATGGCTTCTGTCATCCGTAACCGTCATCACGTGGTCCATGACCCGAAACGTTCGTTCTCTAACTTTGGATTTTGGTGGAGTATCGGCGCGCTCTCGATCGGTTTATTCATCATCGCTTTCGAACCGCTCCGTGAACGGTTCAGCGCCTTACATCCGGTCGCTTCAGTCTTGTTCCTGATTGGCATCTCGTTCGTGGTCGGTGTCGTCATGAAGCTCGCCCGTGACGTCTGGTGGCTCAACTACCTGCTCGAGCGCACGTCGAACCGGTACATGTATATCGGGGCGGACACACTCCGGAGCTGGCAATACACGCTCGACTCGATCTGGTTGTTGACCCGCACCTCACAAAAAAAGCTCGGCCGATTGTACATCCAAATCGACCGAACCGTTCGTGCTGAAGAAGCGAAACGCATGTTCGCTGCCTATTTGATTGATCGTGGCGTCCTCGTCGTCTACTCGAGATCGTCCAAACCGAAGAAAATGGCCTGACCGTTTCAATCGATTAACGGCACAACCCATGCTCGAGCTGCTTCGACTTCCTCCATTCGCAGCTCGTGCCCGCCTCCGTGATAGAAGAGCTCGACGTCCGCTCCGGCTTCCCGTAGCGTCGACGTCAGCTCTTCTGTTTCTTGTTTCGGACAAATCGGGTCACGCTCGCCGGCCGAGATGAACACGGTCGCACCCGTCAAGTCAGGGAGCGTGAGCGAGCGGTCCGGTACCATCGGATGGAACAAGAGCGACGCCTTGAACGCGTTGTCCCGGTATAAGGCCGATCCGATCAAGTTGGCACCGTTCGAGTAGCCGAGCGGGATCATCTTGTCGCGGGCAACACCGTATTTAGCTGCCGCCTCGTCAAGAAACGTGAGGAAGCGCTCCGTCTGTTTCTTCAAATCTTCAAGGTCTAACACGCCTTCCGCATGACGGCGGAAGAAACGGGACATACCGTTCTCGAGGACGTCGCCCCGGAGCGTGAGAATGTTCACTTCAGTTGAGAGTTCACGGGCGAGCGGGATCAAGTCCTGCTCCGTCCCGCCTGTACCGTGCAACAAGACGAGCGTCGTCTCGGTCGTGCCTTTAATGAATTGATGAATCATATTCTGTCTCCTCTCGGGATTGTGATGGTTGGTAGCGTTCGTGTGATCTTGTCGCGGTCGACTTCGAGCCAGTCCGGCAGCTTCAGCGCGCTACCGAGTTCGTCGATCGTTTCATCAACGAGGAACCCGGGTGCGTCGGTCGCGAGCTCGTGCAAGATGCGTCCTTCGTCATGGAAGTAGACCGAGCGGAAGTAGTGCCGCTCTCTCACCTCGGTCGGACGGAGGCCGCGGTCAAAGATCGCGTCTTGCCACGTCGTATACTCGTCACCGTCCGCGATACGCCAGGCGATATGGTGGACCGTCCCCGCACCGGGCACGCCGTTCGGGAGGACGGCTTTTTTGACATCGATGACGTTGCCGTAATCGGCCTCGCCCTCAAGTCGGACCCATTCCGAATCTTCCCCCGTCTTCGTGAAGCCAAACAGTTCGGTCAATAGCCGCACCGTCGCCTCCGGGTCTTTCGACAGGAGCGTCGCCCCGGCGAACCCGGTGATCGCTTGTTGTTTCGTGATACCTGGCACGAGCCAGTCCGTCTGTTTCGCGCTCGCCCGCGCGACGAGCTCGACGACGAGTCCGTCCGGGTCTTCGAACAACAACGACGGCTCGCCGAACCGTTCGGTCGCGACCGTCGCGACACCGTGGGCTTGCAGGCGACTCTCCCAAAACAAGAGGCTGCCAACTGGTACGAGATACGCGGTGACGCCGACCTGCCCGCTGCCGACGCTGCCTTTCCCGATACCCGGGATCGGGAAGAACGTGATGACCGTCCCCGGCGTCCCGGTTTCATCGCCAAAGTATAAATGGTACGTACCCGGGTCGTCGAAGTTGACCGTCTGCTTGATGAAGCGGATACCGAGGACGTTGCCGTAAAAGTCTAATGTGCGTTGCGGGTCTTTCACCATCGCCGAGATGTGATGGATACCTGCTGAGTGCGTCGTCATGACGTGTCCCCCTTTTTCATTATCTTGATTTCAAGATAAATCATTTCCGATGAAAAGTGAAACTTTTTGCTCACAATGCCGTACGCTAGGAGTAGACACCTAATAAGGAGGACTTACATATGACTTTACAAATTGACCGTGTCTCGAAGCAGTTCGGGGAGTTCACGGCCGTCGACGACTTGAGCTTTCACGTCCCCAGTGGCGAGATGTACGGCCTGCTCGGGGCGAACGGTGCCGGCAAGACGACGACGTTCCGGATGATCTTAGACATTTTAAAGCCGACCGACGGCACGATTCTCTGGGACGGACGCAACGTCGACCACCGCATCGTCGGCTATTTGCCGGAAGAGCGCGGCCTGTATCCGAAGTCGCCCGTCCGCGACCAGCTCGTCTTTCTCGCCAGCCTGAAAGGCATGAAGTCGGCTGAGGCGAAACGTGCCGTCAAGTCGTGGCTCGAACGGCTCGAGATCCCGCAGTACGAAACGATGCGTGTTGAACAGCTGTCAAAAGGAAACCAGCAAAAGATTCAGTTGATCGCGGCGCTGCTCCACAACCCGGAACTGCTCATTTTGGATGAGCCGTTCAGCGGTCTCGATCCCGTCAACGTCGAGATCTTGAAGCATGAAGTGCTCGCCCTGCGCGACGAAGGGACGACGATCGTCTTCTCGAGTCACCGGATGGAGCACGTCGAAGAGCTGTGCCAACATATCGGCATCTTGAAAGGCGGCCGCGCCGTCGTCAGCGGCGACGTCCCGACGATCAAGTCGCGTTACGCCGAGCCGGTGCTCTTCATCGAGACCGATCGCGTCGACGTCCTCACGGCACTCCCGATCGTCAAAGCGGTCGAACCTCATCGCGACGGTCACCTCGTCCGGCTCGACTCGTTCGAAGGCAGCGACGCGGTGCTCGGCGCCCTCGTGCAAGCAGGTGCTTCCGTCAAGACGTTCATGCGCCAACCCGTCTCGCTCAACGACATCTTCATCAAGGAGGTAGGCAGCCATGTTTCATAACTTCAAACCATTGTACGCGTTCACGCTACGCTCGAAACTGCGGTCGAAGGCGTTCCTCATCTCGACGATCTTGACGATCGTGTTCATCCTCGGCTTCACGAACATCGACCGCCTGCTCGCGAACTTCGAGGACACCGATCAAGGCCAGGCGCTCCTCGTCACGCAAAATGCCGAACTGACTGAAATCATGCAGTCGCTCGGTTACGAAGGGGTCGAATCGGCCGACATCACCGAGACCGAGGCGCGCGCGGGACTCGAAAATGGGGATTACGAGATCGTCGCCTTCATCGACGGCGCTTCGGCCCGTGTCTTGTCCGACCGTCCGGAGCCCGATTTCACGACACTCCTGCAGACGGCGCTCCGCGAAGTCCGCAACGCCGAGCTGATCGAGACGTCGAACATCGACCCGGCCGTCCTCGCCGCTTTGAACGAGCCGGTCCCGATCGAGGAGTCTTACCTCGGCCGTGGCGGCGAGAACTCAGAGGAGCTGTTCTCGTCATTCGCGTTCGTCTACATCATGCTCATGCTGCTTTACGTATCGATCATCACGTACGGTTCGATGATCTCGACCGAAGTGACGACCGAGAAGTCGTCGCGCGTCATGGAACTGATCATCTCGACGACGCATCCGGTGACGCACATGCTCGCCAAGATCTCAGCGATCGGTACGCTCGCCCTGTTACAGATCGGCATCTTCCTCGGGTTCGGTTACTTCAGCGCCCGCAGCAATGAGATGGCCCAATCGGTCATCGACAACGCCGGCAACGCCCGGGCCGTCATCTACTTATTGACGTTCTTCACGCTCGGCTATCTGCTCTATGCGGCCATGTTCGCCGTCCTCGGCTCGCTCGTCAGCCGTGTCGAAGAGTCGCAGCAGATGACGATGCCGGTCATCATGCTCCTCGTCGCCGGTTTCCTCGCCGCGATGTTCGGGTTGAACAATCCGGAAGCGCAGATCGTCACGATTTTGTCGTTCGTTCCGTTCTTCACGCCGATGCTCATGTTCCTCCGCGTCATGCTCGTCGACGTACCGGTCTGGGAAGTCGCCTTGTCGATCGGCATCATGCTCGGCTCGATCGGTGTCATTCTCTGGATCGGTTCGAAGTTCTATCGCGGCGGCGTCCTGTTCTACGGGAACAACGCGATTAAACAATGGCGTCAAATATTACAAAATCGTCAATAACGTTTACAGCATTTTCGTTTTCGTATACTCTAAAGAATGTGCAAAATGAGGAGGAAACGAACTATGCGATCACGATTACTCGCAGCCTTGATCTTTACATTCATGACGACGCTCACGACGTTCATCTGTTATACCGTCTTCTTAGAGGCCGACGCGTTGTGGCAAATCTTGCTCGCATACGCGGGCAGCACGTTCCTCGGAACGCTCGCGTTTTGGTATCCGGTCAGTCGACGTTCTGAGACGTCAAGGTTCGGCGGCGCGTGGATCGGGATTTTGATCACGCTGACGACACTCGTCGGATTCACGATCATCCGCTTCACCGTTCGCGGTGATGCCGCTTCCTTACTCGACTGGCAGACGATGCTCGCGAGCCTCGCCTATACGTTCGGTTACATCGGCTGGGTGCTCACGATTCTCAACATCGTGCTCGGCTTCCTGCTTGCCGGGACGAAACCGAAAGTGCGTTATGAAGCAAGACCAATGCGTTAAATCAAAAGCAGCCGTTCTGCTCAGAACGGCTGCTTTTTTGTGCTCACTGCAACTTATACGACTTATCGACGATGCCAAACTCCGTATATTGGAACGAGTTATCGACGAACTGCTCCGGGACGAGCTGATCGACGTAGCGGGCAAACGGGACGATGCGATGTGTCGCCTCATGCGTCCGTCCGAGGTCGAGCACGGCATCGACCAACGCTTCTAACGCGTGGTGCGACGTCGGTTCCTCGTCCTCTTCAAAGATGCGGCGCAGTTCCTCTTCGTGCATCAAGTCGAAGATGCGCATGCGCGTCTCGAGCTGATGCTGCATATCTTCCGTCGACTTCCCGTGCATCGCTTCTTCATAGGCGAGCTTCATCTGTTCGAGTTCAGGGGCTTTGCCTTTCATGAGCACCTTCAAGGACTCCCCCGTCCAAATGTGCCGTGCCAAGTAGTTCGCGTCAATCTTCAGCGCCTCGGCGAGCGCCTCTATGTAAGGCATCGTCGGGTACACTTCACTGAGCTCGGTCCGGCGAATAAAGTACGGAGCGACACCGATCTGTTCGGCGAGTGCCTCGATCGAGATACCCGTCCGCTCACGCAAGATTCGGATTCGGTCCCCATAACCCCGGTACGGTGCATTTTTACCATCCATTGAATTCTACCCCCTCTTTTCCATTATAGTTCCCGAATCCACAAAAAAATACTCGGAAGCGCATGCTTCCGAGCAAGTGGTCGAATTAATTATTTTTTCGTCAACTCGACGACTTCAGATGAACCGGCTGTGACGTTGTCGCCTTCAGCAACAAGTTTGTTCACAGCGAAGCTGTCATGGTTCGTGATGATGATTGGTGTGATCGTCGACGGTGCGTTCGCTTTGATGAAGTCAAGGTCGAACGTGACGAGCGGGTCGCCTGCTTTGACGGCTTGGCCTTCCGTGACGTGCGTCTCGAAGCCTTCACCTTTAAGGTTGACCGTGTCGAGACCGATGTGGATCAAGTACTCCGCACCGTTGTCCGCGTTGATGCCGATCGCGTGTTTCGTCGGGAAGACCGTCGCGATTGTCCCGTTGACCGGTGACACGACTTTTCCGTCTGTCGGTTCGATGGCGATGCCATCACCCATCATTTTTTGTGAGAACACTTGGTCAGGCACGTTCGTAATATCGATGACTTTCCCTGTAAGTGGTGACACCGCGTTCAGTTGCTCGTCTTTACCACCAAAAAGTTTTTTAAAGAATCCCATAGCTTAATCCCTCCAACATGTTCTGTTAATCAAAGTCTTAGCTTTTATACCCGAAAAGCTATTACTTCAATCCCTACCCTATTCACGGTATAGTTGTATTAAGGTAGTGCGAATTCGTTTACACATCGTAAGAATACGAGTGTGCAATCGCTTTTGCAAGCCCTTTTTACACTTTATAAAAATTTCACATGATGGAGGCGCTTACAATGACGACTTTCACAAAATTGTCATACGAACGGCCCGACGTGGACGCTTTAAACAGCCGATTGTCGGACTATTCAGTCGAATTGCAGCAAGCGAGCACACTCGAAGAGGCGAACGAATTGATTCGCCAAATCAACCAGGAACGGAACGCGTTCGAGACGCAAAGTCAGCTCGTCGCGATCCGCCACTCGATCGATACGCGCGATGCGTTCTACGAAGCCGAGCAGACGTTCTTTGACGACGCGTTGCCGGTCTACGAGAAAGAAGTCCAGGCGTACTATCGCGTCTTGACGGAGCACGACCTTCGAAGTGCGCTCGAAGCGGAATGGGGCAGCCAATTGTTCGAACTCGCGGAACGGGCACTCAAAACGTTCGACGAATCGCTCATCCCGAAACTGCAAGAAGAGAACCGACTCGCGACGAGCTATCAAAAAGTGATGTCGGCCGCACAGATCGAGTTCGATGGCAAGACGCTCAACTTGTCACAGTTCGGCCCATACTTACAGTCACCCGACCGGTCGGTACGAAAAGCGGCGTCCGAGGCGCGTTATACATACCTCGCCGACAACGGTCTAGAACTCGACCGCATCTATGGCGAACTCGTCCGCGTCCGGACCGAGATCGCGCACGCGCTCGACTTCCCGTCGTTCGTCGAACTCGGCTACGCCCGGATGCAACGCGTCGGCTATGATGAGTCGATGGTCGACAACTTCCGTAAACAAGTGCGTGACGTCATCGTCCCGCTCGCGACGACGTTAAAAGACAAGCAGGCGAAACGCATCGCTGTCGATACGCTCCGCTACTATGACGAATCGTTCGTCTTCCCGGACGGCAACGCGACACCGCAAGGCGACGAGTCGTTCATCATCGAGGGCGGCAATAAGATGTACCGTGAGCTCTCGGGCGAGACGGACGAGTTCTTCCAGTACATGCAAGAGCGCGGCGCCCTCGATCTTACGGCGAAGCCCGGCAAAGCCGGCGGCGGTTACTGCACGTACTTACCGTCTGAAGGTCTCCCGTTCATCTTCTCGAACTTCAACGGTACGGCCGGCGACATCGACGTGCTCACGCACGAGGTCGGTCATGCCTTCCAAGTATATGAGAGCCGTCATTTGACGACACCGGAATACGCGTTCCCGACGTACGAGGCGTGTGAGATCCACTCGATGTCGATGGAGTTCTTCTGCTGGCCGTGGATGGAGCTGTTCTTCGGCGACCAGGTCGACAAGTACAAGTTCAACCACTTGGCCGGAAGCGTCACGTTCCTCCCATACGGCGTCCTCGTCGACGAGTTCCAGCACATCGTCTACCGGAAGCCCGACATGACGGCAGAAGAACGTCGTCAGGCGTGGCGTGACCTTGAGAAGGTGTACTTGCCGCACCGCGACTACGAGACGAACGATTACCTCGAGTCGGGCGCATGGTGGCACCAACAAGGTCACATCTTCCAGAGCCCGTTCTATTATATCGACTACACGCTCGCCCAAGTTTGTGCCTTCCAGTTCTGGGTGCGCATGCATGAGGACCGCGAGTCGGCATGGAGCGATTACCTCACGCTCTGTCAGGCCGGCGGTAGCCGCTCGTTCCTCGAGCTCGTTGAACTGGCCGGACTGAAGTCGCCGTTTGAAGACGGTGTGTTAAAAGACACGATCGGACAGATTGAAGACTATCTATTGAAGCACCCGTTAGCGAACTGAAGATAGAAAAAGGGTGAGTCCGCATGGGCTCACCCTTTTTGTCCTCAAATCACATCTAACGGTTCTTTCCCGCTCGGCGGCGGGAACGCCTCGTCGAGCGCTTTGAAATCTTCTTCAGTCAGATTGAGGAGCAGCGCCGCCCCGTTCTCTTCGACGTGCGCTTTCTGCCCTGCTTTCGGGATGGCGATGACGTTGCCGCTCCGGACCGTCCACGCGAGCAGGATTTGGGCCACCGACGCATGATACGCCTCGGCGATTTGTTTCACCGTCTCATCGTTAAAGATCTTCTCTTTCACGTCGCTGCCTTCGGCGAGCGGCGAATAGGCCATCACCGGGATGCGCTGCTCTTCTAGGAACGGCAACAAGTCGTGCTCGATGCCGCGGCTGCCGAGATGGTACAGCACTTGGTTGACCGCGCAATGCTTCCCGTTCGGCAAGGCAAGCAGTTCTTTCATGTCGTCGACGTCAAAGTTTGAGACGCCCCACGCCCGGATCTTCCCGTCTGCTTTCAGCTGTTCGAGGCCATCAACCGTCTCCTTGAGCGGGATGTTGCCGCGCCAATGCAACAAGTAAAGGTCGAGATAGTCGGTGCCGAGCCGCTCGAGCGTCGCGTCGCACGCCTGTACGAGCTTGTCGCCCCCGGCGTTATGTGGATACACTTTCGAGACAAGAAAGACGTCCTCGCGCCGGTCTTGGATCGCTTCCCCGACGAGTGTCTCCGACTTGCCTTCCCCGTACATCTCGGCCGTGTCGATGACGTGTAATCCGCAGTCGAGACCTGTCTGTAACGCCTCGATCTCCGCGTCATGTTTTGATGCGTCATCGCCCATGCGCCACGTGCCTTGACCGAGGGCACGCATCTCGCGCCCGTCCGGCAATTTGACCACGTGTTGTTTCAGTGCCGCCAAAATCAGTGTGTGTGGAATTCGATTCATGTTGTTTCCTCCTTGATCCATTGATCGTGCAACGGCCCTGTCGTCCCGAAGACGGGATCGGTCGCCGGTTTGTCGACGCGTTCGATTCGATGGACGTTGTCCGGGCGTTCTTCAGGCTTGCCCGTCAACGTGTCATAGTCGCGTCCTTCCGGATACGCCCCAACGATTTCGAAGTCATCGCTCGCCTCGAGTCGACGGTGTCCCGTCCCTGCCGGCAGGATCAACACGTCACCCGCATTCAACGAGACGAGATCGCCGGTCGCGCCGCCGAGTTGAACGGTCGCACGGCCTGACCTCACCCCGAGCACCTCGTGCGTGTTGCTGTGATAGTGGTGATAGTCGAACACGCCGTTCACCCAACTGTTGCCCCAACCGTTATGCTCGAACGTCGCCTGGATGCCGTCCGCCTCGTCGAACACGCGTCGGTATAACAGCACCGGGAAATACGGGTTGTTCGGGATCGAGCCGTCATCTTTAAACCGATATGTGGACATGTCCATGTGATCGCCTCCTTGTCTCTGACACTGTACCCGACTTATAGAGGATATAATCGACACAAAAAAATGACCCGACCCTTTAATAAGGGCCGAGCCACTGAGTTAGCGTACTTCGCTCTCGAGCTGTTTCAACTTCGTCGAGTAGTACTCGATAATGTCACGGCGTCGGATGATGCCGATGAAATACTTGCCGTCATCGACGACCGGCACGAAGTTTTGATCGGTGATCGCATCGACGAGCTCCTCGATTTGCGCCGTGATCGATACCGGTTTATAGCGTATGCGTTGTTTGATGTCTTTCAGGCGAGTCCGGAGCACTTTCTCGTAATCTTCTTCCCCGCGAAGTTGTTCAGCGAGTGCCCACAGTAAGTCTCCTTCCGTCATCGTTCCGGCGTAAAAGCCGTTCTCGGATACGAGCGGCACCGAGGTGAAGCGATGATGCTTCATCTTCTCGAGCGCTTGCCGCACCGTCGACTCCGGGTCTAAATATTTGACGTCTTCTTTCGGATATAAAAAGAAAGCGATATTCATATATAATCTCTCCTCAATCTGTTAATCCACCACGCTATTGTACCATGAATCGTAGGGTTGACCGCAATAATTGACCGCACCCCACAATTGTTTCACCCTCCCTTCATTAGTTGCTGTCACAGAAAAAAGTCCTTTACAAGAACAGGACCGGCGTGACACGTCATCAACAGAAAACTGGAAAGTAACTCCAATTATTTATACCCTGTACGCATCGATTCTACCCGTCCGAGTCCATAAAAAAAGACGCCTTTCGATCAAGGCGTCTCGTCTAATCAGATAAAATGTAACATCGTTTGATTGAACTTCTCCATCTCGTCGAGCACGGTACCGTGACCGCTCTCCTCGAAACGCTCGATGCGCGCGTTCGGGATGCCTTTTTCCATCTCTAGGGCAAACTCGAACGGACAGACTTTGTCGTGGACGCCATGGATGATCAGCGTCTCGACGCCGACTTTCGGCAAGTCTTCACGAAGGTCCTCGTCGCGGAGCGCTTTCGCCGAGGCGATCGTCCCATGGCTCGAGGCGATGAGCGACAAGCTGTGGAACCAGTTTTGGAGCGGCTCTGGATGCTTCTTCTCAAAGAAGATCTCGCCGAATCCGGTCAACATCGAGGCACGGTCTCGTTTCGTATCTTCGATCAAGGCGTCGACTTCTTCTTTTGTCATCCCGTACGGATAGTCCGGGCGTTGCGTGAACACCGGTGCCGCCGCGCCGGCGAGGATGAGTTTTTTCAAACCGCCGTCCGGATAATCGACCGCATAGCGGATCGCGATCGCCCCACCCATCGAGAAACCGACGAGTGTGAAATCTTTGACACCGAGGCCGTTGACGACCATGTTCACGTCAGACGCCATCGTCTCGTAGTCATAGCCCGTAGCCGGTGCGTCCGACTTCCCGTAACCGCGGTAATCGATGCCGACGTAGCGGTAGCCCGCATCCAAGAGCGCGTTCTTCTGATACTCGAACATGTTGTTGTTCGCCGGCCAGCCGTGCAAGAAGACGACCGCGTCGCCCGTTCCGACGTCCTCGACAAAAATAGACGTCCCGTCATGTGCTGTAATGTAATTCCCCATCATTCAAAACCCCCAATCGTATTGTTGAGCGTTGTGCGCCGTACGTTTGCCCACAACCCATCTGTTCCCGTTTGAGCGAACTGAAAACCTGTCAACCGTCGCGCCAGAGCGATTCGGCCTTCAAGATATGCTCGACCGCTTGCGCGCCTTCTCGTAACACGGACGTCTTCCACGTCTCGTCTTCCGGGTAGAACATGGCCATGAATTCTTTTTTGATGCCGTTCCGTGCCTCCGGGTCTTTCGTGCCTTCGAAATAGAGACGATTCTCTAAAATGATCGTCAAAAATTCACGGATCAGCGCTTTCGTCGACGTGCCGAACGTCCCGAATTCGAACAAGGCCGAGACGAGCTGCTTGTCCGGATGCTGCGTGTCGCGGACGTAATAGAAATGGTTCGTCGAGTCGCCGAGCACGTCATCCGGATTGTACGTCTTGATGTTCTTCAACCCGTATGTCTGTTTTAACTGCTCGGCGCTGCGTCCGTCCCGCTCGCTGACGAGCATCGTCACTTCGTTCGTCGGCCCGAGCGCGGTGTGCCAGTCCATATGGACGACCCGGTCGTAACGGTCGAGAAGATCGTGCTGGATCTCTTTCATGAAGACAGCGGACGGTTCGTCGGCGTCTCCGCCATAATAGACGCCTTTCGGGAATTGGTACTGGCCCATCCCTTTCGCCTCGGTCATCGCGTCGAACCCGTCGAGCTTGATGCCAGAGCCGAGGAACGAATAAATGTGTTCGCGCGCCTCGTGATAGTCGTCGATGACACCGTCCGGGACGAACAAGTGGCGCATCACCTCGTACTCTTTATTGACATTTCGCGGCACCGATTCCCGGTCGACGACGTAGTTTCGGTTCAAATCGACGTTATGTTCGTTGACGCGCCGGAAATGTTTCATCCCCCATGGGTTGACCGCATGGATGAAGCAGACGCCTGTCACGTCATGGCGAACGTTGCCGAGCTGTGTCTCGATAAATTGCTGCGTCACGGCCGCACCGGCGTAGCCTTCGATCCCATGCTCGCCGATCGTCATGAGCAGCATCGCCTCACGTGACCCGGCCGGTTCGCCGATGATCACGTCGATCGTATCTTCCCCGATCGAATGCGACATCGTCCGCGCGCTCGGGTAGTATTGTTTGACGGTGTCGAGCAAATCGAGAAACCTCTCGCGCGACTCGTCGTAAGATGATGAAAAATAAGTACTCATATGATTCCCTCCATTCATGTCTTCTGTACCCCTTTCCCATTTCGAGGCAAGCTAAAAACGCCTCCCGAGGAAGGCGTTTCGATTAATGGGCTCCGGCTTTTGTGCCGCGGTCTTGCCGGCGGAACGCAAACAAGTAGACGAGCGGGGCGAGCAAGACGGCACCGAACAGCCAATACGCACCAGGGCTTGCGAACAACGGTTCGAACGCGCGGAAGAACAAGGCGACAAGTGAAAACCCGACGACGAGCTCGGCTGTCCAAATGACGGCGCGTCGGACGGCAAGGGTAATCGTGTTCGTTTTTTGGAAGAGTGCTGCGATAAACGCGATCAAAAAAGCCGGGAAGCTACTGAACCAGAGCATCCGATTCAACGTCGATTCGGCAAAATAGGTGTTGCCGAGCGACACGGTGATCGCGTAATGGGCGATTAACACAAGCAAGACGACGATCCACCCGACAAGTACATCTCGTTCCCATTTTTTCATCCTTCTCCCTCCATTCTTTAGAAAAAGAGCTACACTTGTATTTACCCGTTTCTCGTGCTGTTCGGTCATACGACACAACAAAAAACGCATCCCATCAGGAACGCGTCTTCGTTCACTTATCGAACAGATGGCTCGCCCAGTCACGGGCCCGCTCGAGCTCTCCCTCTTTGAGCGGTCCTTCTTTGTCGAGGACGAGGAATGATTCTTGAAGCACCGGCTCTGCTCCTTTTTCCGTAAGCGCCCGTTCAATCCGGGTCGCGGCGTGGCCGAACCACTTGACGATCTTTCCGACGAAAAAGCCTTGGTCTTCTTCGGCCATGCTCGTATCGAACGCTGCGGCCCGCACTCCGCGGAGCGCATGATCCGACAGTCCGTCGAGAAACGTCTTCACGTCCTCGGTTTCGCGTCCGCCGTGTGTCGGTGATCCGACGACGAGCAAATCGAGGTTGGCGAGATCCCCGTAGCCGATATGACTGATGTGAACCGCCTCGACTTGATGAAGCTCGCCGAATCCGTCTTTGATGGCGTGGGCGACTTTTTCTGTGCATCCGTACATCGAGTCAAAAGTGATGAGGATTTTCATGACGTATCCCTCCATTAAGCGAAAGCTCTCTCGGTCTACATGGGACTATTCCCTTAATGGTGGACCGCTCATCATGTATCCATTCTTTTTTCTATAATCCGATTCGAAATCTGTCCTCAAAGTCATATAAGTTCATCAACGTTTCCTCAGCCTAGTGCCCAAAAATACGGCGATCCCCAAGCCGATGGCGGCATAGGCGATTGCGTCTACATGATTTCGGCTGTCAAACGGCGCCTCATGGACGAATTCGGCCCGCTTCCACTCCGTCTCATCCTCAACCGCGAGCACGTCTTCGACCGACTCCCCTTCCACTTGACGATATTCTGTGCCGATCGGATACATGTTCGAGGCGTCCCCATAATAGTCGCCGGTCATATCGTCAGCCAACGTCTCGACCTCGCCGACGACGTCGCCAAGATCAGCCTCCAAGACCATAATGTCCGTCACTTCATACACCCGTCCGTCCAAGACGACGAACGCATACGCCCAGGACAAGGCATGGACCGCCGTCGAGACGGACAGCAGCAACACCACCATCCAGACGACTCGTTTCATTCGATCGCCCAGACGAACGTCGCCGTATCGCTCAAATCGATATCGTCCGGCTGAAGCTCTGGCATCGACGCCTGCGAATGGAACACCTCTTCATGGAATACCAAATTCGTTGGCGAGTAAAGATGGAGCTCGGCCCACGTATAGTCAATCCGTTTCAATTCCCCAAGCTTCGCACCGGCCGCTTTCGTCAACAGTCCTGCCCGATGCAACGCACTCTCCGCCGCGCTGGCGAGGAGTGCATCGCTAACCACATCTGAATCTTTAATTGTGAACTTGATGGACAGTTTCGGATCTGCCATTGAATTTGTGACGCTTTGGATGACGTCAGACAAGCGTTTCGTGTCGAGGTCAAACTCAAGTTTTGTTCGTTGCTCACACACATAGCCACGGAAACGAGATTTATAATTTCCGTCCTCGTCACGGTAACTTTCATAGTCTGTATCGATCGAGAAGTCCGTCGTCTTTAGAGCGGTCTTATCGAAGCCGGCCTGTCCAAGCGCCTTTTGCAGACGCGCCACGGCCGTCGCCGCCTCGTTCATCGTCTCCTCGTAACGCACGGCCTTCGAGGTCAACTCCATTTTCGCGACAATCAAGTCTGGCTTGGCCGATACTTTTCCCGTTCCTTTGACTGTGATGGTGCGTTCCATGTTTCATTCTCCCCTTTCTCTCTATCCTAAGTCGCTTAATTGTGCAATTGCCATTGCGTCATCGTCCGAAACGGAACGAAGCCGATGCTGTAATAAAACATCTGGTCTGAAGCGACAATCGCCTGTTCTGCCCCTAGTTTCCCGCTCCGTATGATTGCCTCATAGACGACCGACTTTCCGAAGCCTTTCCCCCGGTACGTCGGGTCTGTCACGACCGGTTCGACGTAACTATAGCGGTCACCCGGGCGATACCAGACACCACAATGTGCCACATACTTCCCCTCAGGTGAGGCAATGGCAACGATCAGTTCGGGTAGAATCGCAGGACTCGACAACATTTTTTTCCGTCCGGCGATGGTCGCGGCATCATCCGGCGCATTCCCGTCATGGTCAAAGCCACGCCACATCACTTGGTTGTATTGTCGCCAATCCCATTCATCCGCGAGAGATACGTAGGAGAACCCGTGCGGCAACGACTCCTTACTTATCCGGGAAACATGGATTTTCGCGAACCGCTCGATGTGTCTCGTCGGTCGAAATCCTGTCTCTAAGGTGGCAAGCTGCAGACACTCATCCTCATCCGGTAACAATAGTCGCAAATCACCGTGATTATGCAACCGCTCGACCGCATAGGCAACGAGTTCAGGCTTCAATGCGTCGTACCCTTCCTCTGCGACCAAAATCGCTTCCCCTAAATTGAGCTCATACGTCGCCAGGGCGACAAGGCGCCCCTCATCTTCCCACATGCCAATCCGATGCACATGTTCTTGATCACGAAGCGCATGGTTCACCGCCCAGTCCCACGCCCCCCATAAAAGACGTGGTGCCTGCAGCTCCGTCGCATTGATTCTGATGAGAAAGTCTCTTACTTTTACAGCATCCTCCGACACATAAGGCTCATGTGAATACGGTCGAAATGAGATCACTGTGCCATCCTCCTCTATAAAGCTTTCACTGAACAGCATCCAGTCCCTGCCAATACGTGATGTTGCTACAATTCGCCAGAGACTTCGAAACCTCCTTCACGGTGGCATCACACTAGCCGCCCACTTGACGTCGGTCAGTTCGTACAAGCAATGAAAAGAGTGAGCAACCGAATAATCGTGTCCCCATTCCCGCTCCAACCATTCTCTTGTTATGTAGCAGTTTTTTTCAAGAGGAGACAAAAAACCGAACATGATACCACGTCCGGAAAATCTACAAGCATTTTACGAAAATGTCACGATTTCACGCCATGGAGACACTCTGGCCGCTCAAACCCGGCATCACCTAAAAATCGCAACTCATCAATCGTCAACTCGTCGAGCGTGATCGAACGAACGCTCGGCTCACTCTGTTCATCGACCCAGACTTTCCAAATCTCGACTTCGGCCCCCGTCAAAGACGGATAAGCGTCTCGATTGAAGACGAGACCTTGTTCCGTGTTCAAGAACATGTATCGCTCACCATCCGGAAAACCCTAATCACTCACATCCGTCAATTGAAGCGTGGCCCCATTTTGTGCCCAGATGTGTGACGCGTCGTACCGAATTGGCATGAAAATCCCTTCCATACCGAGCCGAAGCTCGGAGACGACGTCCGCATCCGACTGAAACACCTCCAATCCAACGCCCGCGGCGGTAAGTACTTGGATTGCACTTCCCGGCTCGATGTCTCCCCGATAGACGTCCATCACGTCAATCGTCACGAGCGACCGGTATTCCTCTTGTCTGCCGAAGTCGAGCTCGAGGTGAGCGATTTGTTTCACGACATTTCGGATTAAAGCCGGCTCCCACTGTGTAAAGAGCTGCTCTTCTGTCATCGAGACGAGATTCGGCTGCGCGTCGTGAACACGAATGTCCGATTGACCGACGTACGCGACCGACATGTTCGATGAGTTCTCAGACAGCGGGATCGTCTTTCTCCATCCGTCCCATGTGAAGACGAGCAGCATGAGGGCAGCGGCCATCACAAAACCACCCGTCCATTTCCAACGCCGCCGCTTCCTCCTTCCAACCTCCATCGATTCCTCGACGAAGCGGTCATCAACTTTCCCGATTAAACGCGTGAGTCGATCTCCGTTCATAGCGCCAGCCCTTCCGTTGCCAACTTGTCCCTCAGCTCGTTTCGTGTCCTCATGAGAACCATCTTCACTTTGCTGTCGCGCTTTCGCAATTTCTTTGATTGATTGAAATTGAAAATAACGGTCCATGAAGATCTGTCTCGTCTCGCGCGGCAATTGTTCCAAAAAATCGTTTAACAAGTCGACCACTGCGTATCATCGGTCATCGACATTGTAGGAGATTGTGTGGAAATACGCCCCATATTTCTCCGTCGTCGCCGCAATCGTCCGCTCGTAACGGGCAAAATATAAATCGATGATTGCTTGATCGTCCACATAAACCCCTCCTTTTCACCTTCACTTCTATAGACCGAAAAAAAGGATCTATGTCATTTAAAAACGTAATCTCCATTTTAAAGAGTTATTAATCTCGAGGTTATAATTGTTGAATAGCGTCAAAAAAAATCTTTATTTCCTCTCGACACCTCTATTATTAAGTTCAATATAAATTTATAATTTAGAAACAACCTTAATTATTAATTTTTACCATTAAAAATAATTATTTTGAAATGGAGGTCATATTATTGTCAAATTTTTATGGAAGAAATGAAGAGATTGCTGCCTTTACTGACTTATTTGATAGGGTGAAAAATAATAACCCACACTTTTTAACTTTATTTGGTGATACAGGGCTTGGGAAAACAAGACTTATTCAAGAGTTTTATCATCATTTGAACAAAATCGATGATGATAATGAATATTGGCCAAATCATTTACGTGATACAGAAAACACCATGTCTCTTGTACCAGATTTTACAGAACTATATTCATCTCGGAGTAATTTAATGCCTTGGATGTGGGTTGCTCTTAGATGTCCAAACGAAAATGAACGCAACAGTACCTCAAATAGTGGTGAGGCATTGAATCAAGCACGGAATCAAATTAGATTGCATTTACATGGATTGTTTGAAGCTAAGAAAAGAACTGCTTCGAATATTGAGTTAGCTAAAAGTGCGCTAAGCATGATATCTTCTTATGCATTTCCCGGTGGAGGACCTTTAATAGTCCAGACCGTTGGGGAAATTTTTGGACAGGCTAATCAAAGTGTAGACACTTTTGATGCCATTAAGAATCTATTTAATAGTTGGAATATGAAAAAACGTGACCCAGATTATGTAAATGTTCTAGCCCAACAAAACTACACTTCTTTAGTGGAACAATCTTTAGAGGCTTTTGAATCAATTTTTAATTCTCATGACAAGCGCTTGCCGACAATTCCACTTGTATTAATTGTTGATGATGCCCAATGGATGGATCCACTGACGTATGAATTTATTAATCAGTTATTCGAAAATGCCATAATTAATAGTTGGCCGCTTTTTATAATAGTCACATGTTGGGAATCTTCATTCAAATTACAAAACGAGGCCTTTAATTCTAGAAATGGTTTGGACGAAAGAAAATTAGCTAAACTATTAAACAAATATTCGTCTGTCATTCAAAACGAGAATACCTCAGTGATAAACCTTTTACCACTTGAAGAGTCGCATTTGTTTAATATTATTGATTCAAAATTGCCGACTTTGACGTTAGAAATGAAGAAAGAACTAGTTGACCATTGTAGTGGTGATATAGAATTATTAATTGATCATTTATCAACATTAAAATCAAGGCCTGGTTTTTTTACACCTTCTGGTGAATTATTTTCACCCTCTACTCCCCTTAATTTGAAGTCGAGTAATAAAAAAGAAATTGCGAGAAAAAATATTGAGGATTTGGGGATAGAACTTTCAATTTTAATAATGGTTGGTAGCGCACAAGGTATGCAATTTTCTAAATCTTTTATTGAGCAATGTGAAGATTTACTTAAAGACAACAGCTTTACATTTGTTAATTTTAATAGGTCTGAGGATCCTTACAATTTAACTCAGTTATCGCCACATCTCTTATTTGACCAAGTCGCTAAATTTAAACGCAGATTGTATTACGAAATAGCTAGAGATTGGCTAGAAGACTTCCCTTTAAAACAGAAAATAATAAATATTTTAAAACAATTTTACAAAGAAACTATAGTCTCCCCGGAATTTATAAAGTTCGAACAAAATGACAGGGTATGGGTAATCGAAGAGTACCTTTCTCTTGCAATGAAAGATTCAGAACTTAGTGTATTAGACGTAAAGGAGCTCGCTCAACTATCAATACAATTACTGGAGCATTATTTAGTATTAGGGGATTTTGATCGATGTTACAAAATTGGTGAAGACATTATAAAATACCATAAGAAATTGAGCGGTGAAGAGTTCAATCAAATTTTGAGTGGATTAGTAGAGGCTTCGTACGGTGAAGGTGATATTAGCAAAGAAGAACAATATATAAATGATTGGAAAAAGCATAAATCCTCGGAATACGCGAATTACCCATACTATTATTATTATCAATCCAAGTACCAATTAAGAACGAATAATGCAAAGAAGGCTCTAGAGTCGGCTCAAAAAGCAACCTCACTCTGCTCTCAAACTGATATAGAGTTTAGATTTAATATTCGACTCCAAGAAGTAGTATCTAATTTTTATTCTGGTGATTCAATAAACGGTCTTAAACTTATTAGCGAGATTGAAAATGAGTATTCAAATTTACTAAAAACTAATGAGCACCTTAATATAAGACTTAATCACACCTTATACCTCTTGTTCCATAATTTAGATATGAATATTCAGTCTATCGAGAGATGCCTTTTTTCGAAAGAAGGTTATCTGAAAATTAATGATTACTATAACTATTTAATAAGTTGTGTTAACCTTTCAGATTCTTATCTAGCGAGTGGTTCATACGATAGTGCTTATGCAGAAATAAAACTTGCATACGATTTATCAAAACAATCAAGTTGGAAACATGCTCAAAACATAGCAGCTATCTGCTACGGAAACGTACTGTTACAATCAGGGAGATTATCCGAAGCTTTAAATTATTATGAAGAAGGTATCTTTTTGTCTGAAGAAATACAACATTATTGGGATATGTTGTATGGGCAAATATGGCGCGCTTTGGCTCTTTCAGAATTTGGCGACACAAGCTCATTCGCAAAACTATTGTCTTATATAGAAGAGAGTCGCACTAGAGGTTATGATTATTTGGTCTCCTTAGGATCTTGTTTTGCCCTTCAGTGTGCAGCAAACTTAGGTGCCAGACTAACAATTTCTTCAACACAAATAAAGGACCTCGCATCGAACATTACCGCCTCGGAACCTGGTTTAAAGGTTTCTTCTCTAGCTTCAGTCAGTGTGATAGAGCCAAAATTAATAAATGATACAGAAATCAATGAATTCTTGAACTATATTCAAGAATGTGAAGGTTTACATGGAAATCCTATCTATGTAGAATCTTTCTTCAAAATATTTATCGAACGTAACCCTAAGTATCTTTCACAAACCAAGCAGGTTCAATTGTGGATTCAAAAATATGTAGAACCTATTAAGACATACACAGAGAAGAAGCAAATTGAATTTAAACAAGACTTTTCACCTATTCCTAAACTCAGTTTTCACTGTTCATCTTGTGAAGCCTTTTGCTGTTATGACGGTGTCTATGTTTCTCATGAAGAAGAAGAAAACATAAAAGAGTTCGTAGAAGGCCACAAAGAAAAATTTCATCAATTGCCGAAAGAGCTTATAGTGGATGGTAATTGGAATTCGGTTATGGAAGGTAGAAAAACAGCTACCACATCTCACAGTTATGAACGGAATGACTATCCCGTTCACTTTGAGGCAACTAGATGCATCTTTGTAGCAAAAAATAATGAATGTTCTTTGCAGAGAGTGGCTACTGATTTAGGTTATCATCCCTGGAAAATTAAGCCCAAAGCCTGTTGGATGTTTCCGCTCAATTATAGTGATGATAATAAAATACTTCCTCCACCAACCACAAAGGAAAAAGATGAATTAAATTTAGGTGATCATTATCCGGGCTATATATCTCATCTACCCTGTGGGAAAGAAAATTCAGAAGGAATCGAATGGTATACTCTTTTGAAACAAGAGATTTTATTTGAGAGATCATCAAGTGAATTAAAAAAAGACAATTAAAATTCAATTTTGTGGTGTACCCATATACGCGAAGATGTTTAAGTCACTAAGAACACATTAAATGGGCATCTACCTTGACGATACGCCTGTTGAAAGCTTCTTCATTGTACTCAATTGTGAGTTATTGCACGCCCTGACTTGAGTCACTTCAAACATGAGCTACTATGTTGAGCTTACTACTACAATGGCAAGTAGACAGTGGAGATAATAAAAATTGTCTAGACGGCTTCAGCCTCGAACTTTGAGGAACTGAGGTCGTTTGGTCGTTCTCGGAATCGGCGGGATGGCATGCCACGCTTTCATATACGTATCATTAACGCACTCGTCCGCTTCTTCCCGACTGTGCAGGATATTGTAGGAGATCGTGTGGCAATACGCCCCGTATTTCTCCGCCGTCTCCACAATCGCCTGCTCGGAACGGGCAAAATATAAATCGATGATCGCTTGATCGTCTACATGAACCCCTCCTTTTCACCTTCACTCGTACAGACCGAAAACAAGATGCATCGGTCACAATTTCTGCAACAGTTTTTTACAGCGGCTCTTCACGGTCGGACTCCCCGTCTCGAGTTTTGCTTTGAGCAGGGTGATTACGGCGTCACGGAATCGTGGATGCACGGCGCTCAAGTCGAAGATTGCTTGAAGCGCGTTGACGATGACGGTATTGCTCGTTTCAATGTCAATCCAACCGGTGAGCACACGGAAGATATCGGCTGCCTCTTCCTCCATCCACGTCAGCCGTGGCATCAACTAGGTTAAGTACACCTCACTTCTTGTTCGGTGGCGAGATACAGTTTCTGGAACAAGGTCGCTTGGTGCGGTCGAAGCAACTCTGGATGACGGCGTGTCACTTTCTCCATCGTATCTGTGCTCCGCATCCGGACGACAGGACGTTCATCGATCAAACCGATCATCAATTCATTGAATCGCTCCGGATCATCCCCAACGAGTCGACGACCGCTTCAACTTGGCCAAGCGAGCGCAAATCCTCGCCATACCATAATTCTCGATTGTCCATTCCCCCACCCCTTCCTCTATCTCATTTCACAAAAAAAGGAACCCAGTAGACACCGAATCCCTTTCTTTCGATTTCACTTTTTTGATGATGAACTTCTAAGGCATTGCGGGTCGATCATCAATTGTTCTCTTGTCTCAAGCGGTCGATAATGTTATCCGACTTCACTTTCGAAATCGCATACACCATCGAAGAACCGATGATGAGGAAAATCACGGCCGTGACAAACAAGATGTCACTCCAAGGCAACGTGAACGGTACTTCGAACGTATTGATCTGGGCTCGGTAGATGAAGTACATGATGAGAATACTGATTGGAAGTCCATACGCTAGTGCTTTCAATCCGTAAAAGATGCTTTCATAGTACACCATCTTGTTAAATCCTTTTGGTGTCATCCCGACCGATCGCAACATCGCAAATTCGCGACGCCGTAACGAGACGCTCGTCGAGATCGTGTTGAAAATATTCGCCACCGAGATGAGCGAGATCAACACGATGAACCCATAGATGAAAATCGACATCAACAACAACATCTGCTCTTGTTGTTCGCGTCGTTCCGACACGTTAGTCACATAGATATCCATGTTTTGTTCCGCTTCAATCACCTCTTGCGTCGCGTCAGGATTTGTCGTATTCAATGCGATGAAAGAACTTTGTAAGTTAAGCGCTTCACTAATATCGCCTTCTTCGAACGTTCCTTCCCGTACAATTAAATCGAGCCAGCCGAGAGAACTCGATGTCATCCCGTTCGGAATGATGTCCGTCATGGCCGCTACTTTCACCGTATCGGACGGAATCGCATTTTCCGTCGCATTTTCTTCGTATAAATCAATTGTGTCACCGATTTCGGCTTCAATCGTTTTCGTCATAACAAATTTTTTCTTATCTGCATCTTGATACGAGACTTCATCAATCAACACAGCGCCAGGAACCTCTCCATCGCTAACGTCACTAGAAGATGCCCCAATCTGTTTCAAGTACGCATCGAAACTTTTGTTATCGAGTTGATAGAGTGACACATAGTAACCATATTTCCCATCAACGACTGAAGCTGCCAAATCTTCTCGTTCCATAATCGTTTGTGGCAGTCGATTTACTTCGACGAACGCTCGGACCGTGGCATTTTCTAAATAGGTACCGCTCGTCACATCTTCAATCGCCTCGTAGCGACGCAAGTCTTCTTGATCGAGATCTATACCTGACACGAGAATATCGTACGTATAGTCTCCTTGCGACATTTCAAAAGACTGTTCAAGTTGGGTCGTAAAGTAACTGACGACTAAAAAGAGAATGATACTGATGACAAGTGAGAAGACGGTCGCCAAATAGCGCTTCCGGTTCCGTTTCGTATTTTTCAAACCGATTTCCGCTTCCAATCCAAAGGTTCGACGGACAAGTTTAGACGTCTTCACGTTTTTGTGTGTCAACCGAACGTCTTGTGTCTGACGAATCGCGTCGATTGCTGAAATTTTTGAGGCGCGACGTGCCGGTAGGTAACACGAAATGAAAATCGTCAAACTCGAGATGAGAATCGTCAACAGTAGCGTGAGCGGCGTGACAACGACTTTGAACTTCTCAGTCACGTTGAGCGCCTCTCCGACGAAGGAGTCAATAAATAGGAACGTGAATCCGATTCCCGTGATCCCCGCAACGATACCAATCGGGATACTGATCCCGCCGATAATCAACCCTTCAAAGAAGACCGAGTTCCGCTTTTGTCGTTTCGTCGCCCCGACACTCGCGAGCATACCAAGGTAACGTGAGCGTTCAGATACGCTGATGGCGAAAGCGTTGTAGATGAGCGAAATCGAACCAATGACGATGACCGCCATGATGATGCTGGCGAAGCCATATAGCGTTTTGCGTAGCCCGCCATCGTCCGTCACCCCGTAATAGCGAAGAAGCGATGAGTTATAGGCGACTCCCTCAATCCCTTGTTCTTTCATCAACTGATCCGTTTCTTCATAAATCGAGTTGCTGACATCGTTCAAAGCGACGAACGTATCGACAGTCGCCCCGTTCAAGTCCTTGTCGTCAACGTATCCGACGACCGTATAGCCTGGGGACCAAGTCGGCTCCCATGCCGGGCGAGCCATCGTACCGACGACGGTCAACGTCACCGTGTCCTCTACTTTCAATTGCTCAAGGACATCTTCCCCTTCACGCATCAAGCCATCGTTTTGCGTCAACACGCGACCTGATTCGTCCATGCGCGCGCCGACATCGAGCGTCACCTGATCACCGATGTTGTACGTGACTTGCGCATTTTGACGGATTGCCTCGGAAATGACGACTTCTCCTTCTTGTGTCGGCAAGCGTCCCTCGGTCAGGTCGATCGGGAAGTTCTTGAGCCCCGACGTGTTGTAGTTCCGAATGTACACATACGGTTTATACACATTTTGTGAACCTTCTAGTTCCGCATAGCCATCACTTGATAGAATGACGTCTTTTGTCGCCGCGTCGTCACGAATTGCCTCGACTTGCTGTTCATTTGTATTCATATATTGGACGTGCCATTCTCCGTTGTCCGCGATATCTTGACGAATCATCAAGTCAAGGAAAGAAGAACCGAGTGTCGTCACAGCCGTGATCATCGCCACCGAGATGATGACACCGATAATCGTGACGAGCGAGCGCCGCTTGTTCTCGCGCAAATGCCGAATCGTCATTTTTTGGATGATGTTCATGAGCGGACGACCTCGTTCTTCGCAATCTTCCCATCCTCAATCGAGATGATTCGATCGGCCTGTAAGGCGATCCGTTCGTCATGGGTGATGATGATGAGCGTCTGATTGAACTTCTTGTTGAAAAGTTTCAACAGACTCATAATCTCTTCACTATTTTGACTATCCAAGTTCCCCGTCGGCTCATCGGCCAAGATGATAGCCGGATTACTGATGAGCGCTCGTCCAATCGAGACACGTTGTTGTTGCCCGCCGGACAGTTGATTCGGTAAATGCGTTAACCGGTTCGACAGTCCAAGGATCCCGATGATACGCTCTAAATGGGCAGGGTCAACTTTTTGTTCATCCAACAACATCGGAAGCGTGATGTTCTCTTCCACCGTCAAAATCGGAATCAAGTTATAAAATTGATAAATCAACCCGATTTGGCGACGGCGGAAGATGGCGAGTTGTGTCTCGTCTAACTTGTAAATATCCGTGTCATCGATGAGCACGTTCCCGCTCGTCGGCACATCGACACCGCCAAGCAAGTGTAACAACGTCGACTTCCCTGAGCCCGACGGTCCGACGATACAGACGAACTCGCCTTTTTTCACCGTGAACGAGACGTCATCGAGCGCCCGCACTTCCATCTCGTCTTTCCCGTACACTTTTGATAAGTTTTTCACTTCTAAAATATTCATAGTTGCACCCTCCAGTACTTAATCTACTTTGAGTGTACCGAGCGAGTGTGACGCGTCCGTGACTCGAAAGTGACAGTTTAGTCACTTACCACGTCAGACGACCGCTTTGTAGAATCGAATCTGAAACGCGGTCCCGACTCCGAGTTCACTGCGGACAGACAATTCACCTTGCTGGCTCGTGATGATACTGTGTGCCATCGCGAGCCCGATGCCGACGCTGTCGTCGCTCGCATTCGCCCCTTTATAGAAGCGCTGGAAAATATACGGGACGTCTTGTTTAGCAATCCCGCTCCCTGTGTCGCGGATAAGGATTTCCGTGTACAGTGTATTTTCACCGAAATCGATGAACAGGTCACCGTGTTCCGGTGTATGTTCGACGCAATTCTTCAAGATGTTGATGAGCGCCTCGGTCGTCCATTTCACGTCCCCTTCGAATGTGACGCCGCGGTCTCCCGTAACGTGAAGTTGTTGCATTTTGATATCGATCGGGACGAGCAGCGGTTCTGTCGCGGCTTGAATCAATGCTTGGGCAGACACCGGTTCGCGTTTAAAATGAATCGTCCCGGCATCGATTTTGGACAACTTAAGGAGAGACGATACGAGCCACTCCATCCGCTCGAGTTGGACTTGCACGTTATGAATAAATTCGTTGCGTTTTTCGTCAGACAAACGCGGGTCACTGAGCAAATCTGCCATGACGGTCATCGAGGTGAGCGGCGTCTTCAGCTGGTGTGAAATGTCGGAGATCGCATCCGTCAGCTTCTGCTTGTCTTCCTCGAGATGAGTCCCTTGCTCGGATAGCATTTTCGTGACTTTATAGATTTGACTCTTCAACAAGCTAAGTTCGCCTTCACGGTTATCACGGACGTCGAGTTTGTAGTTGCCGTTGCTGATCTCTTGAAGGTAACTCGAGAGTTGGTCGATTTCCCGATAGCGCCACGCCGTGAAGCGATATGTCACCGCAATGAATGCAATCGATAAGACAGCGACGAGGAGGGTTGCCTCAAACGAGATGAACAGCGCCGCACCAACAGCTAAGCTGACTAACACAAAAAGACTCAGCAAATAAATACGGATTTCTCGATTCCGTAGCATATCAAGTTTCCACCTTATAGCCGATGCCACGCACGGTCTTGATCAAGGTCGGGCGTTGCGGGTCGTCCTCTAGCTTCTCGCGCAACCGTTTGATGTAGACAGTCAACGTATTGTCATTGACGAAATCTCCGCCCATGTCCCACATCTGGTCGAGCAGTTGAGCACGCGTCAGCACTTGTCCCGTATGTCTCCCGAAGATGAGCAGTAAACGATACTCGAGCGCCGTCAACAAGATGTCTTCCCCACCCTTTTTGACTTTAGCGTCTTGCGTGTTGATTTCGATTGACCCGATTGTCAAGATGGGCGAACCACCTTGTTTATTGTAGCGGCGCAATACCGAATGGATTCGGGAGATGAGCTCTCGGACCCGGAACGGTTTCGTGATGTAGTCGTCCGCTCCCATATCGAGCCCCATGACGACGTTCACTTCATCATCGAACGCCGTCAAAAAGATGACCGGCGTATCTTGTTTTTGTTTCACGAGCCGGCACAAGTCGTAGCCGCTCCCGTCCGGCAACGACAAATCGAACAAGCAAAGGTCGATTGTATGTAGCTGTTGCTCGAGGATTCGTGTTGCATCTGTCACGTTATGGCAAAGCACCGTCGTGAATTGTTCTTGTTCGAGCGAATATTGAAGACCGGAGGCAATCGTCCGGTCGTCTTCTACGATTAGAATGTGCATGGTATTCCCTCCTGACTGTTCTCCTCATAATATAGCAGTCTTTTTTCAAAGGAGGAGACAAAACAAAAAACCGAACGAAAAATCTCGTCCGGTCAGATTATGCTTTTGTCACCCGAAGACATTCCGGTCGCTCGAATCCGATGTCACCTAAAAACCGCAACGTATCAATCGTCAACTCGTCGCGCGTGATTGTCTTGACGCTTGGTTCCGTCTGTTCATCGACCCATACTTTCCAAATCTCGACTTCGTCCGCCGTCTTCAGGTGGTCGGTGATGTAGTCAACGAGTTGCTGGGCTCTCGTTTCGGTGTAGCGCCAACGCAATTCAGCGACGTGCGGTTTTTTCGAGTACGCCTCGACGTTTTCCTCTGCATAATAAAGTTCTCGTTTGACCTCAATCTCGTCGAGTTGCTCTTCTGACTCGACGTGCATCAAAATCTTTTCGTCACGATCGAGTTCTTCATCATCCGTGAGCATTTCAGGCAACACGACACCTTTTTTAATGGCTTCATTGATTGATAAGTATTCAATGTATGGATTTTCGACTTCTTGTAACGGTTGATTACTCGCTATAAATTGAAATTCACTCATGTTGAACCCTCCTAATTATGTGAAAGTACCACTTATCGTTTCATTGCGCTAATGGATATAACAAGTCCAATCAAATATCCAACTATCGAGCCGACAACAATCCCGTATGCAACCGTAAAACCGAATAATAGAGAGATGAGCATCCCGGCAGCCGTTCCGAAAATAAGGCCAAGTCCGACCGCTGATTCACGCCATTCGTTCATTTTCACCTTCCCCTTCCTTCAATTTACTTCATACGAATCAACCTGATCAAACGTTTCATTTCCTACATTCCATTTCCTTTTGCTGTTTTGCATACAAGAAAGGGACCCAGCATACACTGAATCCCTTCAAAAATCATTCTACTGTCGACGCCGCCTCGGCGAGCGCCGCTTCTTCTTTGTGATAGTTTTCGACGAACGCATCGAGCAACGCTCGCACTTCATCCGTCGATTTCGTATCCATCAACTTCACACGGAGGTCGCTCGCCCCGCGGAAACCTTTCACGTAAATCTTGAAGAACCGGTGCAAGTTCGAGATCGAACGCGGCACGTCTTCTTGGAACTTGTCTTGCAGGTCGAGCTGGAGACGAAGCAGATCGAGGTGCTCTTCCATCGAGTGCTCACGCGGCTCCTTCTCGAACGCGAACGGATTTTTGAAGATTCCGCGGCCAATCATGACGCCGTCGACGCCATACTTCTCGACGAGCTCGAGTCCCATCTGGCGGTCGAGAATATCGCCGTTGATCGTGATGAGCGTATCCGGTGCAATCTCATCACGCAATTTCATGATATCCGGAATCATCTCCCAGTGCGCGTCGACTTTACTCATCTCGGAGCGCGTGCGCAAGTGGATCGACAAGTTGGCGATGTCTTGCTTCAAGATGTGCGTCAACCAGTCGCGCCACTCATCGAGCTTCGAAAAGCCAAGACGCGTCTTGACGCTGACCGGGATGCCTCCGGCTTTCGCCGCTTGGATGAGTTCGGCCGCGACGTCGGGACGCAAGATGAGGCCGCTCCCTTTTCCACGCTTGGCGACGTTCGGCACCGGGCAACCCATGTTGATGTCGATGCCCTTATAACCCATCTCGGCCATACCGATACTCATCTGGCGGAAGTAGTCCGGGTTATCGCCCCAAATGTGGGCGACCATCGGCTGTTCGTCCTCGGTGAACGTCAAGCGTCCGCGCAGGCTGCCTTTCCCTTCCGGATGGCAGTAGCTGTCCGAGTTGGCGAATTCGGTGAAGAAAACGTCCGGTCGGCCGGCGTGGGCGACGACGTGACGGAAGACGACGTCAGTCACGTCTTCCATCGGGGCAAGTATAAAGAATGGACGCGGTAGGTCGCGCCAGAAGTTTTCGTTCATATAGAATCATTCCCTTTCGTTTCTGGTCCAATAAAATCACTTTATCCATTCTATTATGGACGGGGGAATGTATCAACTGACAATACTTTCGAAATTCTTAACGCTCCTCATTCTCAATAATTTTGAAGAAGTGCGTGAACCCGTCGTGCAGCAAGTACTCCAATACACGATTCATATGTTCCGGCTCGACAACATTTGTCTGCAGCAACGTTTGGAGCACCATCCCATCGATCGCTGCCATCGTCCACGCGGCGACCGCTCGCGTCGAAGGACCTCGCTCGACACCGTACGCTCGTACGAAGATGGCTTCCACCCGGTCGATCCAATCCTCGTACTTTTCTCGAAACTTGTTCTGTAACTCCTCGTTCCCGAGCATCGCTTCATGGGCCAAGTAAAACTGCAGTCGACTCTCCGCATCTTTTTTTAAGCGGTCTTGCATCCCGTCGAAAATCTCTTGAATAATGTCACGGGCTTCTTTCTTGTCTTCGATCGACACGGTCGCGATTCGGCGAATCTCGCCCAATCCCTCGTCCATCACATCATAAAGAATGGCCTCTTTGGAATTGTAATAGTGATAGATGGCGCCCGTGCTAAGCCCCGCCTTCTTCGCGATGCCACGAAGCGTCGTGCCTTGGATCCCGTTCTCGATGATCGTCGCTCGCGCCGCCTCTACTATCTTTTGTTTCCCTTCGTTCATCATATGCTCCGACGCTCCTCACGTAATAATGGCTAATTATATCATAATGATTTGACGGTTCTATGACACATACCTGTGACGTCCTAAACTCCATTGACAACGATTTCAATAATTTGTTACACTTTTCACATAAACATAACGAACGTTCGGTATGTTTATTGACATCATATTTTTCATTGTTGTTTCGTTACCAATACTTTAGAAATGAAAGGGGCGTTATTTATGTTCTTCTTTGAATCCATTCCTTGGTACAATGTCGCCATGTGGTTCGTCGTATTCGGCTTGTTGATCGGATTAAATGAAATCGTCCGGTCCAGCAAAAAAGCCAGCATTCTCATGTTCATGGCGGTTCCGATCGTGTTGACCCCGATTTGGTTCTTCACCGCCGACCCTGAAATCACATCATGGTTTCACTGGGTGAAAGTGTATTCCGCTCTCGCCGGAAGCTTGATTTACATGGTCATCCGCTTCACCGATTATCACAAAAAACATCCATGGTACTTGATACTCGTGCCGGGTATCTTGGCCCTCAATATCGCCGAGGCCGTCGTTCGAGAATTCCAAGTCGGCATTCTGGGATTTGAAGGCATGGTCGACGGGATGAATTACATCTCGGGTGGTTGGAACTACGTGAACGCCGTTGCCGGGATCCTGAACTTGCTACTCATCTGCGGCTGGGTCGGCATCTTCGCGACATCCGGTAAGAAAAAAGACATGCTCTGGCCAGACCAGACGAAGCTATGGATTGTTGCTTACGGCATCTGGAATATCGCCTACGTCTATTCATGTGCACCGGGTAACGCGTTCTATTCAGGGTTCGCCTTGAACATCGCCGCGACGGTTCCTGTCCTGCTCTGGGCGAAAGGGACGTGGATGCAAAACCGTGCCCAGACACTCACGTTTTGGATGATGTGGGTCATGACGTTCCCTTACTTCTTCGCCGTCGGCAGCACGTTCAACGTGAGCGTGTCGTATAATCCGGCAGCGAACTGGACGATCGCGCTGCTCAGCCTTGCGCTGAACGTCGTCCTCGCCGTCTGGCAAGTGACGCGCATCGTCAAATACAAACTCAATCCGTTGAAAGACGAGTTGTGGAAAGATACGAACGAATACAAAGAAATCAACGCGTTGCGTGAAGATGCAGTTCCTGAACGGGAAACCGCGATCGGTAAAGCGTTGTAAGCAAAAGACGGGCTACGAGGCCCGTCTTTTGCTACGTAAATTTAGATAGCTCTGAGAGCAGCTCAAAATAAGTTGCTCTTCAAAAAATTTTTTACGTGTATGATATAATTGTAAATAAGTTGATCAAAGTGAAAAGGGTGATAAAAGTGGATAAGAACTCATATATCGAACGTCAAAGGCAAGTAAAATTTGCAGTTGGTATGGCTGCAATCGACGGGGGAAAACCAAGTCCCTTCACACAGAAATTGCTGAATCGATATGAAAACGGTGAGATCACTTCAGCCCAATTTAAGCAAGCCATTATGGAGCAGTATACGAAAGCACATCAATCCTAATGGATCCTTATGTTTACCCACATACAAATGTACTCATTAATAAACTTGGGATAACTGACGAACAACAACTGATTAATGTTGAAGCACAACTCATCATTGCAAACATATTAGAGATCGAGTCACTCATTTCGGAAGTGGATTTCGATAGTTATCATTCTCTGCAACAAATCCATCGACATCTATTCAACGAACTATATGAATGGGCCGGCGAATTTCGCTCAATCAATATCTATAAAAATGAGCGAATTTTGGGTGGCTTATCTGTGGTTTACAGTGATTCTTTGCAGATTCAAACGAACTTAGCATCTATCTTTGATTGGAAACAAGAAATCACATGGACCCATAAAAATATACGACTGCCCGTCTATTTCGCTAAGCTAATGACAGATTTGTGGCGGGTTCATCCTTTTCGTGAAGGAAATACCCGTACCGTTTCTGTTTTCATGAAACTTTTCGCTCAACATCATAATTTGCCTTTTAATGCAGAACTGCTTTCTAATAACGCCGGTTACCTTAGAAATGCACTCGTCATGGCCGCTATCAATGATGCGCCAGATCCGACCTATTTACACAAAATCATAAATGATGCTTTATCTATCGACGTCTCTACTAGCTTGTCAGATAGTGACGCTTCTTCTGAAAAATATCGCACAATTGGTTCGTATAACGTTTCTAGTTATGAAGAAAAGCCATTCTCTACAGACCATCATGAATCATAATTCAAAAAACAGACAACCTTAGAGAAACCGCTCACCGGCCTCTCTAAGGTTGTGTATTTTTAAATATAATTAAACGACGACCTAAATTTTGAATGCATGATCATTATTGGGGATTCAACTCTCCCGTACCAAAAGTTGCATCGAACGCCCGGCACCAGATCACGACCGTTGTATATTGCGTGAGCTCGACGTCTTCAGGGACTAAATAGTTTTGGTTCCCAGTATTTCCTTTTAACGAACCTAGGCTGATCCCTTCTGTCGTCTCCATCCCCGGCTGAATCAAATAGACGAACAAGTCGGGACCATTTGTCGTTTGGAAATCTTCGAAACGCAGGTACACGCCATCTTCTGCACGAATCGTTTGAATGTTGCCTGACGTCTCATAATTTTTTTCACCATCCATGAACACCCCTGCCAAGTCGGTAAACTCCGTAGCGGCTCCATCATCCTCAGAAGCCGGAGGTTCCGTCGCCTCCTCAGCTTCTCCTTCTTCTACAGTTGTATCAAGTGAAGTCGGTGGAAGTCCTTCATCAACCGTCTCTTCCAAGAACAGCGGAGAAATGAGCCACCAACCAATCAAAAGTACAGCTACTCCTACTATACCTAGGATCACTTTTGTCACGGTTCGCATCATCTTCGCTCCATTTCATGAGAAAATCTCTAACCCTTCACCATCCTATGATGGCTGCGAGCACTCAGTACAAATAACCCAACAGATCCAATCGACCATCCGTCCACGCCTTCGTACCTACGGGGCGAATCATCAATTCATCAAACGATTCTTCCCCAATCCCGCGTATCATCTGCCGTTCATCGTCTATTTGGAGCCACGAACAAGCGTTGTCAACATGGCTGAATCCCGCTCGTAAATAAAGATCGGGTCGGTCCGCAAACAATAAGAGAAAATCGACCTGTTTCGTCTCTCCTATACTAATAACCTCGTTCAATAACGCTTCACCAATCCCGTTACCACGCACATCTTCCTGTACACATAAATCAATCACACCAAGAACTTGAATCGGATGCCCGTTCAAATTCATCACCCGATAGTCTAACCCGACATGACCCACAACCTGACCTCGGTCTCCAAAAACAAGGAGACGAAGATGAGGTAATTGCTTGAAATATCGGCGTTTTGGATAGAGGGGTTCAAATGACGCCACTAACAAATCACTTAACTCATTGTTCAATTTCTCGTCAATGTCTAATTCCATATACCGCTGAATTTCCATTCGCACTTTCCTCCCCAACGTGATACTAAAAAACCTCCGATTTTAACAAATCGAAGGTCATTTTTTTCAGTTTATTCTATTTTTTCAAGCCACGCCACCGTCTCGACATGCGCCGTATGCGGGAACATGTCGACTGGTGTCACTTCGACTAATTCGTAGCCGCGGTCGGCGAGGTAACGCATATCGCGCGCCTGCGTCGCGACGTTACACGATACGTAGACAATCCGTTTCGGCGCCATCTCGACCATCGTCTCGAGGAACGACTCGGCACAGCCTTTACGCGGTGGGTCGACGACGATGACGTCAGGATCGATGCCGTCTTGCTTCCACTTCGGAAGGACATCTTCGGCCGCTCCACAGGCGTACGTCACGTTATCGATCTCGTTGACGAGCGCGTTCTGTTTCGCGTCCTCGATCGCTTCCGGCACGACTTCGACTCCGTACACGTGCGCCGCTTTCCGGGCGAGGAACAGGCTGATCGTCCCGATGCCACAATAAGCGTCGACGACTTGTTCCGTGCCGGTCAACTGCGCATATTCGAGCGCCTTGCCGTACAGCTTCTCCGTCTGGACAGGGTTGACTTGGAAGAACGAGTGCGGTGAGATCGTGAACGTCAGTCCACCGATCTTATCCTCAATCGTCTCGTGGCCATAGAGCAGCTTGTTCGTCGCTCCCAAGATGACGTTCGTCTTGTCTGGGTTGACGTTTTGCATGATCGACGTCACGTCAGGCAGACGTTTCAAGATGTCGGCGACGATCTCGTTCACGCCTTTGATTTTCGTCGTCTTCGTGATGAGGACGATCATCAGTTCACCGGAGTGATAGCCGTAACGGGCCATGACGTGGCGGATGACGCCGCGTCCTGTCTTCTCGTCATACGCCGGCACACCGTGCGCCGCGAGCACGTCGCGGACGACTTGGACAGCCTCATCGTTCCGTTCGTCTTGGATGAGACATTCCTTCATCTCGACGATGTCGTGCGAGCGTGGGCGGTAGAACCCGGCGACGAGACGATCTCCTTCTTGCTTGAACGGCACTTGCGCCTTGTTGCGGTAACGCCATGGTTCTGGCATCCCGATCGTCTCGTGGACCGGGACGTCGAACTGGCCGAGCCGCTGGAGCGCCTCGACGACGCGGTCCCGTTTTTGGCGGAGCTGGCCGTCATAGCTGAAGTGTTGGAGCTGGCAGCCCCCACACTGATAAAAGATCGGGCACGGCGGTTCGACCCGGTCCGTGCTCGCTTGTTTCACTTCGATCAACCGAGCGAAGCCGTACTGTTTATTTGTCTTCGTCACGATGATTTCGACCGTCTCACCCGGGAGCGCGTTCGGCACGAACAACGTATACCCGTCGACGCGTGCCACGCCTGCCCCTTCGTGTGTGAGGTCATGGATGTGGACGTCGAGACGGTCGTTTTTAGTTACTGGTAGCATGAGTCTCTCCTTTCCCGATTCGAGAAGTACGTATTGGTTCATTACCCGTTCAGAGGCCAACGAAAAGCTCGGCGTGAGCGCCACGCCGAGCCGACTTATTCTGCTTTCTCATTCGACACGTTGAACAATTGCTTGATCATCTGTTCGCGTTCGTACTGAGCGTTCAACTCTTCCATCTCGCGGATGCGCGCGTTCGGTGCGAGCACCGTCAAGTGACGGAACAAGTTCCGCATCTCACCTGTGCATTCGCCGCCGTACTCGCCGTCGATGTTGAGGCTCATCCGCTCCGTCGTCGTCTTCATCTTGACGTGGCCCGTCTTGACGTGCTCGACGAGCGGGCTCGACAAGTGCTCACCCCGGAGCAACAAGCGAACGACGTGGATGAACTCGAACAAGTTACATTTCCGTAAGATGAACAAGTCGAACAAGCCGTCATTGAGTGACGCGTGCGGTGAGATCTTCTCAAAGCCGCCGACCGAGTTCGAGTTCGACGTGAGGAAGATCATCACTTCTCCGCTGAACGTCCCTTCGTCATGCTCGAGCTCGATATACGTCGGCTTGATGAGCGGTAGCTTCTCCATCCCTTTGACGTAATAGGCGAGCTGTCCGAGCGCCGTCTTCAACTTCGATGGCACTTCGTACGACAACTCGGTCATGATGCCGCCGCCGGCGATATTGATGAAGTAATGGATATCTCCCGCCTCGCCTTCGATCTCCCCGAGGTCGACCGGCATCTCGAAGCCGTCACAGATGACGTCGAGGGCACCGACGACGTTTAAAGGAATCCGCATCGCCCGAGCGAAATCGTTCGTCGTTCCGACCGGAATGAGTCCGATCGTCGGACGTTCATCGAGTGGAGCGAGTCCCGAGATGACCTCGTTCAACGTCCCGTCCCCGCCGGCCGCGACGATCAAGTCGAACTCGGCCGCCGCGGCCCGCTCGGCTTCGAGTGTCGCGTCACCGATCGCTTTCGTCGCGTACGTCGACGTCTCATAACCCGCATCCTCGAGGCGGTTCAAGATATACGGGAGCTCCCGTTTGATCACTTCTTTTCCAGATGTCGGGTTATAGATGACCCGTGCGCGTTTTCGTTGCATATCGTTTCTCTCCCCTATGCTCATTTCGAGCGAAAAGCGAGACACAAGTGCCTCGCTGCTGCTTAACGTTTCGCGATCTCTTCGTGGAACAAGCCATCGAGGAGCGCCGGGTTCGCCATCCCTTTCGTCTGCTTCATGATCTGCCCGATGATGAAGCCTTTGGCACGGTCTTTCCCGTTCTTAAAGTCTTCGATCATCTGCGGATGCGCTTCGAACAAGTCGAGGATGTAGCCGCGTAGCAAGTTCTCGTCCGAGATTTGGGCGAGACCGTTCGCTTCGACGTACGCCTTCGGTTCGGCGCCTTCCTCGATCATGGCCGTGAACACGCGTTTCGCGATCTTCGAAGAAATTGTACCTTCTCCAATCAAACGAATCAACTCCGCGAGCGAGCTCGGCGTCAATTTCATCGTCTCGACCGTCTCGTTCGACTTGTTCAAGTGGCCGAGCACTTCGCCCATGAGCCAGTTCGCGGCAGCTTTCGGTTCGGCACCGGCCGCTGTCGTCGCTTCAAAGAAGTCCGAGAACTCGCGCGTCGACGTGAGCGCCTTGGCGTCATAAGCCGACAGGCCATAGTTGTTCATGTAACGCTCGCGGCGTTCGACCGGAAGTTCAGGCAGCGTCTTGCGAATGCGCTCTTTCCACTCCTCGTCGATCTCGAGACGGACGAGGTCCGGCTCTGGGAAGTAGCGGTAATCGGCCGCCCCTTCCTTGACGCGCATGAGGATCGTCTTCTTCGCCGCCTCATCGAAACGGAGCGTCTCTTGACGCATGACGCCGCCCGTGATGAGGAGTTTACGATGACGCTCTTCCTCATAATCGAGCGCCTTCAAGACGTTCGAGAACGAGTTCAAGTTTTTGAGCTCCGTCTTCGTGCCGAACGGCTCTTGGCCGAACGGACGGACCGAGATGTTACAGTCGCAACGGAGCGATCCTTCTTCCATCTTGACGTCCGAGACGCCCGCGAACGAGAGCACTTCTTTCAAGCGTTCGAGGTAAGCGACCGCGTCTTTCGGTGACCGCATGTCGGCCTCACTGACGATCTCGATGAGTGGTGAGCCGGTCCGGTTGAAGTCGACGACCGAATGTTTCTCGCCCGTATGGTTCATCTTCCCAGCATCTTCCTCGAGATGGACCCGCTCGATACGGAACCGTTTCATCTCGCCGTCGACTTCGACATCGACGTGGCCGTTAAAGCCGATCGGTTGGTCGAACTGCGAGATCTGGTACGCTTTCGGCGTATCCGGATAGAAGTAGTTCTTGCGGTCGAACTTCGTATCGGTCGCGATTTCACAGTTGAGTGCCATCGCGGCCTTGATGGCGAGGTTGACCGCCTCTTCGTTCAATTTAGGCAGAACGCCCGGGTGTCCGAGACAGATCGGACACGTTTGCGTATTCGTTTCGGCACCGTACGTGCGCGAGCAGCCACACCAAATCTTCGACTTCGTGCTCAGCTCGGCGTGCACCTCGATCCCGATGATCGTTTCAAAGTTCATCGTTGTCCTCCTTAAAGCTGTGGCATCTTAAAACCGCCGTTTGCTTGTTCAAAAGCATGGGCCACGCGGTAGAGTGTTGGTTCGCTGAAGTGGTTCCCGATGATCTGTAGACCGACCGGGAGGCCGTCTGAGAGACCGGCCGGCACCGAGATGGCTGGTACACCAGCCAAGTTGACCGGGATTGTCATAATGTCGTTGGCGTACATTGTGAGCGGATCTTCGAGTTGTTCGCCGAGCTTGAACGCCGTCGTCGGCGCAGTCGGCCCGATGATCGCGTCATAGTTCTCGAACACGCGCGCGAAGTCTTGCTTCATGAGTGTGCGCACCTGTTGCGACTTCTTGTAGAACGCATCGTAATAACCAGAGCTTAACGCGTACGTCCCGAGCATGATGCGGCGTTTCACTTCTTCGCCGAACCCTTGCTCGCGTGAATACGTGAACACTTCTTCGAGCGCATCGGCCTCGGCGCGACGTCCGTAACGGATGCCGTCAAAACGAGCGAGGTTCGAAGACGCCTCAGATGAAGCGAGTAAGTAGTACGTCGGGAGCGCATATTTCACAGTCGGGAGCGATACCGTCTCAACGGTCGCACCGAGCGACTTGAGCGTCTCGACCGCTTGTTCGATTTGTTTACGGACACCGTCTGACACGCCTTCTGCCATGAACTCTTGCGGCAGGGCGAACTTCATGCCTTTAATGTCGCCATGAAGTGACGTCGTATAGTCCGGAAGGTCGACTGTCGCCGACGTCGAGTCCATGTCGCAATGACCTGAGATGACGTTCAACAAATAGGCGTTGTCTTCGACCGATCGCGTCAGCGGACCGATCTGGTCGAGTGACGAGGCGAAGGCGACGAGGCCGTAACGTGAGACGAGACCGTACGTCGGTTTCATGCCGACGACGCCACAGTAAGCCGCCGGTTGGCGAATCGAGCCACCCGTATCCGAACCGAGGCTGAACAGCACTTGTCCGGCTGCGACCGTCGCGGCCGAACCGCCTGACGAACCGCCTGGTACATACGCAGTATTCCACGGGTTGCGGACGACTTTGAACGCCGAGTTCTCGTTCGATGAACCCATCGCGAATTCGTCCATGTTCATTTTCCCGATCGTGACGGCACCGGCGTCGTGAAGACGCTCGACGACCGTCGCGTCATGGGCCGGGACGAAGTTCTCGAGGAACTTCGAGGCACACGTCGTGCGTGTCCCTTTCGTGACGATGTTGTCTTTGACGCCGATCGGCAACCCGAAGAGCGGGTTGTCCGCTGTCTTGGCGAGGTCGTCCATCCGTTTCGCTTGCTCGAACGCGTCCTCGTTCAACGTGAGGAAAGCACCGATTTTGTCATCGGTCGCTTCGATGCGGTCAAATGATTCTTTGACGAGGTCCGTTACCGTGACCTCACCTTCTTTTAATAAGGTATGTAGCTTGGCTACACCGTGATCGAATAGTGTCATGAAGGGCCTCCTTACTCAAAGACGGCTGGGACGCGGACTTGGCCGTTCTCCCAATCAGGCGCCATCCGTTCGACTTCCTCGCGAGGAAGTGACGGGCGGACCTCGTCTTTGCGCATTACGTTTTTCAAATCTAGGGCATGGGTCGTCGGGATGACGCCCGTTGTATCGAGTTCATCGAGTTGCTCGGCGAACTCGAGGATTTTTGTCAATTGCTCCGTGAAGTGCGTCACTTCATCTTCCGTGATCGCAAGTCGGGCGAGTCCGGCGACGTGCCGAACTTCAGCTTCAGTGATTCGAGCCAAAGGTTCCACCTCCAACAGTTTTCAATACATCGTTCATTATCATACCACTTTTCCATAAGACAAAAAAGAAAATCCAATCCGGTCAAAGATGATCATTTTTTGAAAGTTAGGGAATCGCGCTAGAATATTGACTCGTTTCAAAAAACGGCTATACGGTACACGGGCAATTCTCATTATGCTAAGAGAGTAGCAAACATTTCCCGAGGAGGATCACTATGTCAATCCGTAACAAATTGATCGTTGCCTTCACCGTCCTGTTAGTCTTATTACTCGGTGTGAGCGGCTATTCATTCTATGCGTTGAATGCCTCGAAGGCAGCCCAACAAGACATGAACGTCTCTTGGGTGCCCGGCATGGACCAAATTCATCAAGTCGACAAGCAGTTGCTCGAGATTCGCCAGCATATGATGCGTCACGCACTAGTCGAGGATGAGGTCACAAAGCAAAATGTCGAAATCAGCATTGAGACCGGCATCACGATTTTAAAACAACAGCTGACCGGCTATGAGTCGACGATCATCAACAAGACCGACCGTGAACTGTTCGATCAGACGACGGCACAATGGACCACGTTCCAGTCAAACATTGAGGAATTGATTCGCATCTCGAATGAAGAAGGACAAGCCGCGGCCGACGCCTACATCCGGGACACGGCCACGCCGAGCGCAGACGCCCTGTCGAATACGCTCGGTCTCCTCATCAACTTGAACCGTGATGGGATTCGTTCTGACACCGAGGCTGGTGAAGCGTTGTTTGCACAAGTCCAACTCACGCTCATCGTCATCATGATCGCCGCCATCGTCTTCACCGTACTCATGATGGTGTTCATCTTCCGCTCGATTTTCGAACCATTGAACGAGTTCAAAGTGAAAATGCGCGAACTCGCCACGAGCCAAGGCGATTTGACGACGTCGATCCCGGTGAAGCGACGTGATGAGTTCTCTGGGCTCGCGCGCGACTTCAACCAATTCATCGCCAACCTGCGCCAGCTCATTTTGCAAGTGAACGGCGTCTCACGCGGGGTGACCGAGCAATCCACTCGCATGTACGACGAATTGAAAGCGCTTAATACGTATATGACGACGACCGCCGCAACGACCGAGGACTTGACGGCCGGCATGCAACAGACCGCGGCGAGTGCCCAGGAAATGAACGCCTCCGCGTCGGATATGGAACGAACGCTTCACAACATCGTGACGATGGCGGCTGAACGAAAAGTCGAGGCGGAGCAAGTCGACGCCCGAGCCATGGCGCTCCGCAGCCACGCCGTCGAAGCGAAGGCGTCAGCGATCGACGTCTTGTCCTCGACACGGCACAATCTCGAACGGGCCATGCATGACGCCAAAGCCGTCCGCGAGATCGCGACGCTCACGAACGATATTTTAGACATCGCGGCGCAGACGAACCTGTTATCGCTCAACGCCTCGATCGAAGCGGCACGAGCCGGTGAGGCGGGACGCGGGTTCGCCGTCGTCGCCGACGAGATCCGTAAACTGGCCGAGACGAGCCGGACGACCGTCGAACGGATCCAAGCGATCTCGACGACCGTGCTCCATTCGGTCGACCATTTGAACGAGACGTCGAGCGAGATGCTCGGTTTCCTCGATACGAACGTATTGAAAGATTACGACCAGCTCGAAGAAGCCGCCGAACGCTACAGCGAAGACGCCGGGCGCTTTGAGGCGACCGCCTCTGAATTCGCCGAAGCGGCCACCGAACTCGAACAATTGACGTCCGGGATGATCGGCGTCATTCAAGACGTCGCCGTGACGGTCAATAACGGGGCGCTCGGGACGCAAGACATCGCCGAGAAAGTGACGCTGTCGGTCGACCGGTTCAGTGAGTTGAACCGTGTCACCGAAGAGTCGCAACGGAAGATGGACGAGTTGAGCGAGTTGATCGGCCAATTTAAAGTGTAAATAAAAGGACGCACTCCCTCGGGAATGCGTCCTTTGTCATGCGGCCGACTGTTGCCGCTCTTTCCGTATCTCAAGTTCGAACCGCTTCGTCTCGGCGACGACGACACCCGACAAGAACAACAGCCCAATCAAGTTCGGAATCGCCATCAGACCGTTGAAGACGTCGGAGACGGCCCAAATCAAGTTCAAGTTCGTCGTCATCGCACCGAGTCCGGCGACAACAATGTACACCATCCGGTACGGGACGATCGCCCGCTCCCCGAGCAGGTAATGGACCGAGCGTTCCCCGTAATAACACCAGCCGATCACGGTCGAGAAGGCGAAGAAGACGAGCGAGATCGTGACGATGAGTTCACCGATCGGGCCGAGGAAGTAAGCGAACGACGCTTGCGTCAGCTCGATGCCTTGTAGCCCTTCCGTATACTGACCACCCATGACGATCGTCAACCCGGTGATCGAACAGACGATGAGCGTGTCGATCAACACTTGTGTCATCGAGACGAGCGCTTGCCGTCCCGGGAAATCCGTCTTCGCGGCCGCGGCCGCGATCGGTGCCGACCCTAGCCCAGCCTCGTTCGAGAACACGCCGCGCGCGACACCGTAACGGATCGCGGCACCGAGTGCCCCGCCGCCGATTGCTTCGGCACTGAACGTACTCGAGAAGATCGTCGCGAATGCGGACGGGATCAAGTCAAAGTTCATGACTAAAATGGCGAGCCCGGCCCCGACGTAAGCGAAAATCATGACCGGGACGAAAATCCCGACGACTTTCCCGATCGATTTGACGCCACCGAGGATGACGAACCCCGTCAGGACCATCATGATGATACCGGTCGCAACCATCGGGACACCGAACGACGTGTTCAGCGCTAAACTGATCGAGTTCGTCTGGACGCCATTGCCGATACCGAACGCGGCGATCGAGGCGAACAAGGCGAACGTCATGCCGAGCCAACGTTTTTTAAGCCCGTGTTCTAAATAGTACATCGGGCCGCCGGCAACCTCGCCCCGTTCATCGACGGTACGATACTTGACGGCAAGGATCGCCTCGGCGTATTTTGTCGCCATGCCGATGAAGCCACTCAGCCACATCCAGACGATCGCACCCGGTCCTCCGAGGACGATCGCGGTCGCGACCCCGACCATGTTGCCGGTACCGACCGTCGCCGCGAGCGCCGTCATGAGCGCTTGGAAGTGGGAGATGTCCCCACGTTGCCGTTTTCGTTTTTCGGCTTCCACGCCTGTCTTTTGCTTCGGGATGAACGCTTCTTTCAAGCCGAACCCGAGCCGTGTCACTTGGATGAATCCGAGCCGGAACGTCAAGAAGATGCCCGTCCCGATTAATAATATGAGCAAGTGTGGTCCCCAGACGAGGTTCGATAGACTCGTCACCCAACTTTCAAACTGCTTCACGTGATGTTCCCCCTATGTATGTATTCGCTTGACTGCTGGTTTATATTTTTCAGAACATTCACAACTTCGTCAAGTTGACGCGGGGTGAAATCATACCGATTCCGCGTAATGTTTTTGTAATATATCTGTTCAACGCTCGGTTTTATCCTGTTTCCGACTTTAGTATTTGAAATAAAAATGTAACGATTCACTTCATCAAAAAAACCGACCTCCCCTATTGGGAAATCGGTTGGGTCCAACTTATTTGGCGAGCGCCGCGACGACCTCGTCGACGTGACCGTTCACTTTGACGCCGCGCCACTCCTCTTCGATATAGCCGTCCTCGTTGATGAGGAACGTCGAGCGGACGATGCCGTAATATTCCTTGCCGTAATTCTTCTTCAACTGCCAGACGCCGTATAGCTCTGACACTTCATGCGTGTCGTCGACGAGCAAGTCGAACGGCAAATCGTTCTTCTCAATAAAGTTTTGATGCTTCTTCTGGCTGTCGGCCGAGATGCCGATGACGACGGCCCCGCTCATCTTCGGTGCGGCATCACGGAAATCGCACGCCTCGGTCGTACAGCCCGGCGTCGCGTCTCTCGGGTAGAAATAGAGGACGACTTTCTGGCCACGATAATCTTCGAGTGCGACCATGTCCCCATTTTGGTTCGGTAGTGTAAATGTTGGTGCTAACATCTGATTTCCTCCTTATCCGAACGACGGGTCGACGAGCTGTTCGTCATATCCGTCGATCGCTTGTTCTAGTTTTTGTTTGAGCGGGTCGAGTGCTTCGAGATAGTCGACCGGGTCTTCCGTCGCGGCCGCATCGCGAAGCGCGGCTTCATTATCGATATACCACGTCTGATACGCTTTAAAGTAATCGGTCATGATCACTTGGTTTTCCGGGACGGTGAGCGTCTCTGACATGAGCAAGAAGACGTTATTGTCCGCCTCGAGCGCGACATAGTCCGTCTGGGCGTTGACCCGGTCGTAAATCGGTCCGGCCTCATCTTCCGGCACGTCGGCGAGACGGGCGTTCGCTTCAGCGTTCACCCCGTACTCGCTCGCTTCGATCCCCGTCAACAACTCCCCGACCTCACCGATCACGTCAGCCGGGACCAAAGCCGGTGTGACGACGAGCGACCAATCGTCGCCTTCCTTGATCGCGACTTTGGCGAGCCGGTTCGGCAGTTCGTTCCCGTCACCATCCTCCATCTCATGGACGATATAGGCGACGTCCTCGTCCTCGTTCACCCAACTCTCGACGATGTCACCCGGCGTCAAGTCACGCGTCACGGCACCCGTCGCCGGGATGTCGGTCCGGGCAGCAGCGTAGTCGATGTCTGCGAGCGCCTCGGCGTCCCCGTCACGGAGCGCTTGTTGATACGATTCATACACCGTCTCGACCTCGTCCGGGAGCGGTCGTTTCGTCTCTTCGACCGGTGCTGCCTCTTCATTCCCGCAAGCGCCGAGCATGAGTGTGAGCGCCAGCGGCAACATCCATTTTCTCATCCAATCATTCCTTCCTCGATCGATCTCTTTTCACCATCCTACCACGACTGAATTTAGAGCGGAAACGACACGCTTTTCCGGAAAATTGTTTCACTAGGATTTCATGAAGAATTCCGATACAATACAGACGTAAGCGCTTAACTGCATAATCACTTTAAGGGGGAACGAGAATGATTCCATACAAACATGAACCATTCACAGACTTTACAAACAAAGAGAACGCTGGCTTGATTCAAGCGGCGATCGAGAAAGTGAACGGGGAGCTTGGTCAGGACTATCCGCTCGTGATCGGTGGGGAAAAAGTGACGACGGAAGGTAAGATCACGTCTTACAACCCGGCCAATAAAGACGAAGTCATCGGACACGTCTCGAAAGCGAACCAAGAACTCGCGGAACGTGCGATGCAAGAAGCGCTCAAAGCGTTCGACACGTGGCGTCACGTCGACCCGTCAGTCCGTGCCGACGTCTTGTTCAAAGCGGCGAACATCGTCCGTAAACGGAAGCATGAGTTCTCGGCCTACCTCGTCAAAGAAGCGGGCAAGCCTTGGAACGAAGCGGACGCGGACACGGCGGAAGCGATCGACTTCATGGAGTACTATGCGCGTCAAATGCTCGAACTTAAACCCGGTAAGAAAGTCGAGAGTCGCCCGGGCGAGTACAACCGCTATGACTACATCCCACTCGGGGTCGGGATCGTCATCAGCCCATGGAACTTCCCGTTCGCGATCATGGCAGGGACGGCCGTCGCGGCCATCGTCGCCGGTAACACGATCCTCTTGAAGCCAGCTTCGACGACACCGATCGTCGCGGCGAAATTCGTCGAGGTCATGGAAGAAGCGGGTCTCCCGAAAGGCGTCCTCAACTTCATCCCGGGACCGGGCGCTGAAGTCGGCGACTACCTCGTCGACCATCCGAAGACTCGCTTCATCAGCTTCACTGGTTCACGCGACGTGGGTCTGCGCATCAACGAGCGCGCCTCGAAGTTGAACGATGGCCAAATCTGGCTCAAACGCGTCATCGCCGAGATGGGCGGAAAAGACACGATCGTCGTCGACGAATCAGCGGACCTCGAACTCGCGGCCCAGTCGATCGTCAAATCGTCGTTCGGTTTCTCCGGACAAAAATGTTCAGCTTGTTCACGCGCCGTCATCGTCGATAGCGTGTATGACACGGTGCTCGACCGCGTCATCGAATTGACGAACGAACTGTCAGTCGGAAACACCGAGCAGAACGAGCACTTCATGGGACCGGTCATCGATGCGGCCGCGTTCAAGAAGGTCACGTCGTACTTCGACATCGCGAAAGAAGAAGGACGCATCGTCACGGGCGGTAAAGCGGACGACTCGACCGGCTACTTCGTCGAGCCGACGGTCGTCGCCGACGTGGCACCGAAAGCACGTCTCATGCAAGAAGAGATCTTCGGGCCGATCGTCGCCTTCACGAAAGCGAAAGACTTCAAAGAAGCGATCGACATCGCCAACAACACCGAGTACGGCTTGACGGGCGCTGTGCTGACGCGTGACCGCTCGAACCAAGAATACGCACGCCAAAACTTCCACGTTGGCAACTTGTACTTCAACCGTGGTTGCACAGGCGCGATCGTCGGCTATCAGCCGTTCGGCGGCTTCAACATGTCAGGGACCGATTCAAAAGCAGGCGGGCCGGATTACATCCAGCTCCACATGCAAGCGAAAACGACGTCAGAGACGTTTTAATCCAGGAAGGTACGACGGGACATCCCGTCGTGCCTTTTTTCTGTGTCGGCCTCACCCTAACGCCACGTCTAAAATCATCATGACGGTAAATCCAAGCATCAAGGCGATCGATGCCAAGTCCTTATGGCCATTCTCTTGCGACCCCGGGATGACTTCTTCGACGACGACAAAAATCATGGCCCCCGCGGCAAAGCTCAATGCGAACGGCAGTAGCGGCTCCATGACAAACACCGCCCAAACGCCGAATAAGGCGGCGACCGGCTCGACGACGGCCGACAGCTGTCCGTAGAAAAAACTCTTTCGTCGTGACATCCCGTCCCTCCTTAACGGCAGCGCCACCGCCACGCCTTCTGGAAAGTTTTGAATCCCGATCCCGATCGCTAGCGCGATGGCACCCGTCAACGAGGCCGATGGAAAGTCAGCCGCGACCGCCCCGAACGCGACCCCGATCGCTAGCCCTTCCGGTATGTTGTGCAACGTGATGGCTAAGACGAGCAACGTGCTGCGCTTTCGTTTGAACGGGCCGATCCCTTCCGCCTCACTGAGCGGGGAAGTCGGATGAAGGTGCGGAATCAGTTGATCGATGCCCCATAAAAAGAATCCGCCCATTAAAAAGCCGACCGCGGCCGGGAACCAGGCCGGCCAAGCGTCCTGTCCTGCCATCTCGATCGCCGGCGCGAGCAGCGACCAAAAACTGGCGGCAATCATCACCCCGCCGGCAAATCCGAGCATCCCGTCCATCAGCCGTTGATTGATCGATTTCGTTGTGAACACGACAGCCGCCCCGAGCGCCGTCATGCCCCATGTGAACAACGTCCCGAGCAAGGCTTGCACGGCCGGGCTCAGTTGAGCCACCCCGTCCCACATCGCCATCGCCTCCCCTTAAGCTTTGTATGCGCGCCCTATTCTTTTCCCGTCGTCCCTGCGTCGCTAATCCCGATTTGAACAATCAAAAAAGAGGAGAGCGACGTCGCTCTCCTCCGTTACAATTCTATTTAAAACGTGCGCATCAAGTTCGCCATCTCAATCGCCGCTGTCGCTGCTTCCCAGCCTTTGTTCCCGGCTTTCGTGCCGGCCCGCTCGATCGCTTGTTCGATCGTCTCGGTCGTCAAGACGCCGAAGATGACCGGCACTTCCGACTGATAGCTCGCTTGGGCGACACCTTTCGCCGCTTCGCTGCAGACGTAGTCGAAGTGCGGCGTCGCCCCGCGGATGACCGCGCCGAGCGTGATGACAGCGTCATACTTCTTGCTCATCGCCATTTTTTTGGCGACGAGTGGGAGTTCGAACGCACCCGGGACGAACGCGATCTCGACGTCGTCTTGCTCGATGCCGTGGCGCTTCAACGCATCCTTCGCCCCGTCGAGCAAGCGCATCGTAATCAAATCGTTGAACCGTCCGACGACGATCCCGATTTTCAAGCCTTTACCAACCAAGTTACCTTCAAATGTATGCAACATTATTCTTCTCCTCCAAAATGATTCATTTTTTGTTGTTTCGTCAAGCGATAGCGTTCATTCTCGGCGTGCTCCCCGACGATGATCGGGACGCGTTCGACGACGGTGATGCCGCACGCCTCCAAGGCATCGACTTTCTCTGGGTTGTTCGTCATGAGCCGCACGTTCGTGACGCCAAGGTCACGCAACATGCCCGCGCTCACCCGGTAGTCACGCAAGTCGGTATGCAACCCGAGCGCGACGTTCGCCTCGACCGTGTCGAGCCCTTGCTCCTGCAGTTCATACGCCTTCAATTTATTCAGTAAGCCGATGCCGCGCCCTTCTTGGCGCATGTAGAGCACGACGCCGCCCTCTTCTTCAATTTTAGCGAGTGACGCATCAAGTTGCGGACCGCAGTCGCAGCGGTAAGAGCCGAACACGTCACCGGTCAGACATTCCGAATGGATGCGGACGAGCGGTGCATGTTCAAGTTCGCCTTTGATGAGCGCGACGTGCTCTTCGCGGTCAAGGACGTTTCGATAACCGATCAGGCGAAACTCACCCTTCGCCGAGGGGAGATTGACGTCCGCCTCTCGTTCGACGAGGTCCGTCTCCATATAGCGGACGAGCTCCTCGATCGTGATGAATTTCAAATCGTGCCGTTCCGCGACGTGGACCAGGTCCGGTACTCGAGCCATCTCGCCGTCATGACGGATGATTTCGCAAATGACGGCGACCGGCTCACTCCCTGACAGTCGAGCCAAATCGACCGACGCTTCGGTGTGGCCGCGCCGCACCGAGACGCCGCCTTTTTTCGCGATGAGCGGGAAGATGTGTCCCGGCCGTTGAAAATCGGCCGGACGCGCGTTCGCATTGGCCAGCTCGCGGACCGTGTGGGCCCGTTCGCTCGCCGAGATGCCCGTCGTCGAGTCGACATGGTCGACACTGACGGTGAACGCCGTCCCGTGTGGATCGGTGCTGTTGTCAACCATCGGCGACAAGTCGAGCCGGACGGCGACTTCTTCCGCCAGGGCGGCACAGACGAGCCCTTTCCCTTCCGTGATGAGGAAGTTCATCGTCTCGGCCGTCATCTTATCGGCGAGGACGACGAAGTCACCTTCGTTCTCCCGGTCCTCGTCATCGACGACGATGATCGGACGCCCCATCTTCAAATCTTCGATTGCTTGTTCGGTTGTGTGAAACATCACCATCCCGCCTTTCCGTATCCCATCGACGCAAGTGATTCGAGCGTCATGTCTTTTTGATTCACTAGCTTTTCCATATATTTAGCCAACATATCGCATTCCAAATTGACCTTATCCCCTGCCTGCTTCATCCCGAGCACCGTCTCACTATACGTGTGCGGGATGAGCGACAGCGTGAAGCCGCGTTCAGTGACCTCGTACACCGTCAAGCTCGTCCCGTCGACCGAGATCGAACCTTTAGGGACGATGAAACGGAGTAGCGACGGCTCGCAACTAATATCGATGTAGACCGCGTTCGCGAGCGGACGCTTCTTGACGATGCGACCGACCCCGTCGACGTGTCCCGAGACGAAGTGACCGCCAAAGCGACCGTTCGCCGGCATCGCCCGCTCGAGGTTGACGTCCGTTCCAGGGCGGACCCCGTCTAGACTTGACGCTTTGAGCGTCTCCGGCATGACGTCGACGGCAAAACTCGTTTGATCAAACGCCGTCACGGTCAGGCAAATCCCGTTCACCGAGATGCTATCGCCGAGCTTCACGCCTTCTAACACGATCTTGCCCGCGAGCGTGAGCCGTAGCGACGGCCCGTTCCGCTTCACTGCTTTCACACTGCCGATTTCTTCAACGATTCCCGTGAACATCGGACTCCCCCTTTCTCATGACGAGCTTGATGTCGGTACCGACCGTCTCGACCGAGCCGATCGCGAAGCGCTCGATCGCATCTAACGGTCCGGCTTGGCTCGAGCGATAGACGCCTCGGTTCCCACCGAACACGCGCGGTGACTGATACATGACCCATTCGTCGACGTATCGTCCGTCAAAGAGTGACGTCACGAGCGTCGGTCCCGCCTCGATGAGCAAACGGCCGACGCCGCGACCATGCAAGTCACGAAGGACGTTGTCGAGTGTCGAATAGTCGGCAAGCTCGACACCGTTTTGAGCGAGCTCGGTCCGTTTCACTTCATCATCGGACAGCGTATAGACGAGCACCGGCACGTCTTTCGCGCTCCGGACGAGCTGACTCGAGAGCGGTAAGCGGAGCTCGCGGTCGAGGACGACCCGAAGCGGCTGACGTGTCGGCGTGTCGAGCCGGACGGTCAAGGCAGGGTCGTCGGCGAGCACGGTCCCGATTCCAGTCAAGACGGCATCGACCGTCGCCCGTAGTTCGTGGACGTCACGTCTCGCTTCAGTCCCGGTCACCCACTGGCTCTCACCCGTGTCGAGCGCGACTTTCCCGTCTAGGCTCGTCGCCGTCTTCAATACGACGTACGGCCGTTTCGTCTCAAGCGAACGTAGGAACGCCGGATTGAGCGCACGGGCCTCGTCTTCGAGCAGACCGACTTCGACGTCGATCCCCGCCGCCTTCAAACGGGCGACACCTTTCCCTGCGACGAGCGGGTTCGGGTCTTCCATCGCGATGACGGCGCGCTTGATGCCCGACTCGACGATCAAGTCGGCACATGGCGGCGTTTTCCCGTAGTGCGAGCACGGCTCGAGCGTGACGTAAATCGTCGCGCCGTATGCGGACGCACCGGCCATGCGAATGGCGTGCACTTCGGCGTGCGGTTCACCGGCCTTCAAATGGGCACCGAATCCGACGACGCGACCGTCTTTGACGACGACGGCCCCGACGAGCGGGTTCACACCGGTCTGTCCGGCAGCGGACTTGGCCAATTGGATTGCTTGTTGCATGTACTGTTGCATCGTTCTCCCTCCTTGTTTCGTACAGACAAAAAGACCCTAAGGATGTCCTTAGGGTCTCGGCGGGAGGTCTCAGTCGTCATTGGGCGAGCCAAATAAACGTTTTCTTTACAGAAAAACGTACGACGAAGCGCAGGTCACGAGGACCTGTCTTTTTTCCTTCTCCCATCCAGACTATACTGTCGGCTCTAGAATCGCACTAGATCCACCGTTCGCACACGTGCGCCCGGGTCACGGACTTAAGGCTTGCGCCCATCACCGCCGGTTGGGAATTGCACCCGACCCCGAAGGAATATTTGTTTGTACTCCTTTACTTTAGCGCAAAAAAGAATCGAAGGCAAAAATAAAAGCGCAAAAAAAGCGCCACTCCGATGAGCAGCGCTTCCAATCAAGCCAAGAACAAGACGACGAGCAAACCGACGATCCAACAATAGAACGAGAAGTACTTGAGCTCACCCTTCGCCATGATGTGCTGGAACCATTTGAGCGAGATGGCCGTCAGCGCGTACGAGGCGATGAACGCCAAGACGAGCGGACCGAACAGATCGCGCGTCGCCGGGTCGGTGAAGAGTGCCGGCCCGTCCAAGATCATCGTCCCGAGACTGACCGGGATGAACAAGAAGAACGAGAACCGGAGCGCCGACTCTTGTTTAATGCCGAGCAACATCGCCATGACGATCGTGGCACCCGAGCGGCTGATCCCGGGGATGAGCGCGACCGCTTGGGCGAGACCGATCAAGATGGCGTCACGTAACGTGATGCCGCCGTCGCCTTTATTCCCGCGCATGTTGCGGATGAACCAAAGTGCGACCCCGGTCAAAATCAATGTGTAGCCGACCGTCGCGACGCCGCTGAGCGTCTCACCGATCCAATCGCCGAATAACACGCCGAGCACGCCGGCCGGTACGGTCGCGACGAGCAAGAGACCGATGAATTTGACGTCGATCATCGTATCCTCGTTGCGGTCTTTCTTAAATAAGAACGTCCACAGACTGACGACGAGGCGGACGACATCTTGGCGATAAATCGTCAAAACGGCAAGGAGCGACGCAAAGTTGACGAAAATCTCGAACGACAGTCCCGGTAATTCGATGTTGAACAGCTCTTGGAAGATGACCAAGTGACCGCTCGACGAGATCGGGATCGGCTCCGTAAACCCTTGGACGAGACCAAGCAGCAAGTAAAATAACCATATTGTCATATCATAATATCCTCTTTTCTCAAATTCGCTCAATGCGGCTATTTTAGCAGAATCTCAGTTTCATTGACCACCCTTAAAAAAAATTCGTATATTTTGAAAACTTTTATTGATTAGTCTGAAAATTAAATTTATTATAGAAGAGTACTCAACTGGACAACGGTGATGACCCCATTGTCCAGCTGGGTACATTTTTGTATGGAATTCATATAATTTACCAAATATAAAACTTTTTGTTTACAAATGAACCCATATAATATTAAATTTGTAATGTACCTGTTACCTTTTTTTTCAATCTTTCATCCGACTTTAGACCTATCACGTCCCATTTTTAACATAAAAAACTTACAAAAGCGCTTATAAATCGTAAAAACTATCCGATAGTATGATTGTAGAAGCACTTTCGTCATCATTGTCGGTTCAGATATGAGTCCATGGAAGGAGGAACCATCATTGAGTCAAACGCTATCCACTAATACTCATCACTTATCAACCGAACAGCAACGCATGATTCACTGTATTCGTTTGCTCGGGGATTTATTAAAGGAACGTCCTCGTCGCTCTGTCTATCGTCGTTTCGCGATGGAGCAAAACTGGCCGTCTCCCGAATCGATCATTCGACAGTTCGGATCATGGGCCGAGGCACTCGCCATCGCCGGCTATGAATGGCATGGGGAAATCGCCGTTGATTTACCCGATAAAATGCCAAAATATACACGCGATGATATCGTCGAGACGCTTGCCCTCTATTCACGGGACATGGGTTCGATCATCACGCTGAAGAAATATCAAGAATGGCGGAAACTACATCCGAAAGCACCGAGCCATTACCACATCGTCAAGACGTTCGGTTCGTGGCATGATGCCTGCGCCGAAGCCGGTCTGGAGGCGAGCGTGACTTACTCGAAGTCAGAGTTGTCGAACGCTCTTCGAGAAGCGATTCATGAGATGGGCTTCTCTCTTTCATTCGAGGCGTACCGAGAATGGGCGAAACGCAACAACAAGCCATCTACGAAAGCGATCTTGCATCGTTACGGGTCTTGGTCCGCTGCCATCCATGCGGTCGAGTCCGACATGTTCAGCCAGAAATCATAATCATTCATTCAAAAAGGAGAACCGTTTAACGGTCCTCCTTTTTTTCATTGAATTCGTTCGGTCGACGTGTCCCGGTAATGGGCGACACGGTCGCGACCGTTAAACTTCGCCCCGACGTACATCGCCCGGTCGGCATGTCGCAACACCGTATCGAGCTCTTCGTATTCATGAATCGTCTCGATGCCGATGCTCGCCGTCACTTGGACCCGGATCCCTTCCGTCCCGAACGGGTGTGACCGGAGCGCTTGCCGAATCTTCTCACCGGTCACAATCCCCGCCGCCTCGTTCGTCCTCGGGAACACGAAGACGAACTCTTCGCCGCCGTAACGCGTGACGAGGTCACTGCTCCGGACGAGCCGGTTGAACAGGACCCCCGCTTCAATCAACACTTCGTCACCGAACGCATGGCCGTACGTATCGTTAATCGATTTAAAATGGTCGAGGTCGATCAAAAAGACCGACAACGGATACGACGCGACGTCGTTCAATCGCTCTTTCGTCCAACGTTTCAACGCCCGTTGGTTCGGCAACCCGGTCAACGGATCGGTCAGACTCTCGTGCTGGAGCCGATCCCGTTCATCGATCCGCTCCAGCGACCACGACAGCGTCTTGAGCAAGCGGTGAATCTCGACCGCGAGCGCCTCATCATAGGCCCCGTTCGCCGTCGTCGAGATCATACAGCTGACCGCGTTCGTCGTGCTCGTCACCGGTTGAATGACGAGCGCGGAATGATGTAGTTCGCTTTGGTTCACCTGAAGCTCCGGGTGCCACTCGTGGAGCGAATCGTACAGAAAGTATGGCTCACTCGCGTCACGGTGCTGTTCGAGCGTATACGCATCAGTGACCGCTTCCGCTTTCCGCCCCCGCACATCATAAAACGTCTGGTCCCCGTCTCGATTGATTTGAAGCCAACCACGTTCGACCTCGACGACTTCCCGTAAGCCGTTCCAAAATTTTTCAATTAACAGCGCTTCGCTGTCGACGCGATAGAGCTGTTCTTTCAACCGCTCGACTTGATCGATCTTCGATTGCGTCTCTTCTGTCTGTGTCGCTTTCGACAACCCCATCTTCAAGATCGACAAGAGCAGGAACGTCGCCATCAACCCGACATACCCGAACAGTTGGAACGCCTCGAGCGCGACCATCGTGAACAACAGCTCGAGCGAGATGACGAGCCAATCGAACCGTAACAGCCGCCACATGATCGGTAGCGGGATCCGCTCCCCGATCAAGAACCGCGACATGACGAAGCTAAAGCCGAGGACGAGATAAAGCACTCCGAAGAAACCAATCAGTGCCACTCCTTGCTCGAGCAAGTGGACGGTCGACCCGATCTCACCGCCGAGCGAAAAGTAGACGAGACCCGGGATGACGAGAATCATGGCCTCGATCAACGTGTTGAGCGGATAAAAGTGTAAGAAGCGCCGGCGGCCGACTTTCCTGTTGAACGCCCGCGCCTGAAACGTCAACAACAGCAATTGTCCCATTAAAAGTGCCGGGACGAGCCCGTACAAGAAGAACGTCATGAAGACGAACAACTCGTGGAATGTGAAGTGCAGGTGCCGCCGCTTTAACGGGTTCATGACGAACAAGGCACCGAGCGTGTAGATGAACCAGAAGAACGCCCAATCGAACGTTTCCAGATCGGTCCACGTGTAATAGACGATCCCGATGAAGACGAGCGACCACGAGAGCCAGCTCCTTATAAGATACTTCCGAAACCGCATCGTCTCACCCCTTTTCTTGTAACATTCTTTAATAGTATGAAGGGTTTTGGGGAAACATTCCAGTCGTTGTTTGAAAGTTGTGACAATGAAAAAACCGTGGCGCACGCCACGGTCTGTCCGTTATTTCGCTTTCAAATAAGAAATACCGATCGAGCCGGACCCGGTATGGGCCCCGAGCAGCGGCGCGAGCGTGTCGACGCGGATCGGCACCTTGTCGCCGAGTTCCCGTTTCCACGACTCCGCAAGCTCCGGCACATTCCCGTGGAAGATCGAGACGTCCGTGCATTCGCCTGACTCGATCGCCGCCCGGATGACCTCGAACAAGTGGGCTTGCGCCTTTTTATACGTCCGTACGGTCTGATACGGGACGATGAGCCCGTCCTCGAAGCGGAGCACCGGCTTCAGCTGCAGCATGTTGCCGATGAGCGCTTTTGATTTCGAGATGCGTCCACCTTTTTGCATTTGCGTCAAATTCTGAATCGTCAGTTCGATCCGGACGTCCTCGACGCGCTGTTTCATGTACGCCTCGACGTCATCAAGGGCGTCTCCGCGCTCGACGCGCTCGATCAGTTCCTCGAGCAACAGACCCATCGTATAAATACCCGACCGTGAATCGATGGCGAGCAGCTTGAACTCGGCGATCTCGGCCCCTTGGATCGACGCAGAGTACGTGCCGCTCAAGTCAGACGACAGGTGGACGGCGATGCCCATGTCATACTTTGGCTTCAACTCTTCATACAACGTTGCGAAATCCCCGATTGCCGGTTGGCTCGTCGAGACGCGCTCGCCGGCATCGATCCAGTCGTACACCGTCTCGGCGTCGACTTCGATGCCGTCTTTATAAGGTTGATCGCCCTTGACGACGTAAAGCGGGACGATATGGATGTCTGGGTGGTGTTTGATCGAATCTGGCAGGACGACCGTGCTGTCCGTGATGTAGGCAATTTTCATGTGAGCCTCTCCTTTAAAATCGTAATTAGTACCTGGTAGTATGATTTTATCACAGGTGAAACGGTTTCACTAATTTTTCAAAAAATGTACCCGTCTTCGTCAAACGTTCAAACCTCCCAGGTCCACAATCTGCCCGAAACGGGTAAAAGATAACATGGACAAAGGAGGCGTTTTTTTATGATTCGAATCGAGAACGTCAATAAAATTTACAAGACCGGTGACATCGAGACGGCCGCCTTGAAAGACGTCGACTTGACGATCAACGATGGGGCGTTCGTCGTCATCCTCGGACCGAGCGGCAGCGGCAAAAGTACACTCTTGAACGTCATCAGCGGGCTTGATACGGTCACGTCCGGGAACATCACGTTCGATGACACCGTCTTGACCGACCTGTCCCCGGAACAGATGACGGCGTTTCGGCGCGACCATCTCGGCTTCATCTTCCAACAATACAATTTGCTCCAAAACTTGACCGTCTACGAAAATATCCAGATCGGGGCCGACCTGTCGACGCAACCGCTCGGTATCGACGAGCTGTTAGAGCAGGTCGGGCTGTCGCCTGCGCGCGACAAGTACCCGTACCAACTGTCCGGCGGTGAGCAGCAGCGCGTCTCGGTCGCCCGGAGTCTCGCCAAAAACCCGTCGATCATCTTTTGCGATGAACCGACCGGCTCGCTCGACGAGGACAACTCGAAGAAAGTGCTCGAGCTGCTCGAACGATTGAACACGACGTACGGCAAGACCGTCGTCGTCATCACCCACAACACCGGCATCAGCGCCATGGCCGACGACGTCATCAAGATGAACTCGGGACGCATCGTCGAACTGACGCACAACCCGGTCCGACAAGCCGCGCGCGATATCGCTTGGGGTTAGGAGGTTTCGACCATGCTGTATAAAAACGTTTTGAAGACGCTCGTCGGCAAATGGATGCAGCTCGTCGCCATCGCCGTCATCATCGTCATGAGCTCGCTCACCTATACGATGATGTTCTACGGCATCAGCGGGATCGAGGTCCCGACCGAGGACTACTTGGCGTCGTCGAACCAAGAGGACTTCGCCGTCGAGATGCTCAACCGCGTCACCGCAGACGAAGCGAACGATCCCGAAATCGCCTCCCTCGTCGCCTCGGGCACGTATACGCTCGCCGACTTGAAACAGGTCGACCCGGAACGCTTCGACGACTTGATCGGCGCCCGGATCGACGCGGTCGAGTCCGTCATGCCCGAGGCGACACTCGAACTTCGCGAATCCAAACTGATCACTTATCCATTCGCGGGCAGTGAACATCGGGGGCTCGTCTTAAAAGAAACAATGACGATCAATCAATCTTACCTCGAAGCAGGATCGCGTCCGACGACCGACGACGAGGTCGCGCTCAACGCCAAATACGCCGAGAAGAACGGGATCGAGGTCGGTGACACGATCGACCTCGGCACGCCGTTCACGGTGAGCGGCTTCGTCTTGTTTCCGGATTATACGCTCCCGCTGTTCGATGAGAACTTCTTCAATCTCGACGCCGGGACGCAGACACTCCTGCTCATGACGGACGAGGCGTATGAAGCGATCGTCGGCACGGAGTCGTTCCGGCTCTCAGGCGTCACGGACGGCGCGATCGACACCGTCGAGCTCCCATTCGTCGTCTCGGTCATGGAGACGGAGAATATTATGCGCAGCGGGGCCATCTATAGTGAGATCTCGTCCGGGAAAGCGATGGCGCTCGGACTTAGCCTATTCATCGTCTCGATCGCCGTCATCATCGTCGCCATTCTCATCTCGAACATGCTCGAGGCCGAACGCGGTCAGATCGGGCTGTTGAAAGCGATCGGCTACAACCGGCGCCAGATTTCAATCCCCTACTTGGTGCTGATCTTGGTGTTCGCGACGCTCATGCTCGTCATCGGGTACTTCCTCGGCCTCTACTTCGCCGACCCGCTCAAAAACCTGTACCTCGACTTCTATCTGTTGCCATCGATCACGATCGCTCAAAACCCACTCGTCTTTTTGACCGCCGTGCTCGTCCCGCTCGTCTTCTTCGGCATCGTCGCCGGTGCCGTCATCTACAAGCTTATGGGCGAGAGCGCGCTCGCACTGTTATCACCGCGCGACAACATATCACTCAATCGGCTCAGCCGGCTCGTCAGCCGAATGCTAAGCCGGGCCAGCGGGAAAACGAAGTTCAAATATTTATACGCCGTCAAAAGCACGGGCAGCTTCATCATCTTCTTCCTCGGTATCTTGTTCTCGACATTGTTGATCGTGTTCGCACTCATGATGAACGGGGCCGTCGACCGGATGACGGTCGGCGGATTGAACGACGTCGACTATGCGTATGAGGCGTACGCGAACACGGAATCGCCGCCAATGCTCGCCGACGGTCAGGAACCGTTCCTCGCCTATCCGTTCGCGTTCGTCGAGGATCAACTCGTCACCCTTAAAGGCTTGAGCGACGACAACACGCTCTACCGGCTGCGAGACCGGGACGGGAACGAATTGACCCCTGCAACCGATGGCGTCATCGTCACCGAACCGCTCGCCTTAAAACAAAGCTTTGACGTCGGCGACACGATCGACCTCGAGCTCGACGGGGAGACGTTATCGTACCCGATCCTCGGCATCGCCGACGACTTCACGGGTGACGTCGTCTATTTACCGATTGAAATGCTCAGCAACGAGCTGACAGACGGCGCCTCGAGCGACTTGTTCAACGGCGTCTACGCCAGTGAACGGCCGGACGAGTCGGTGTATCCGACGATTCTGTCGCGCGACGGCTTGATTGAACAGTCCGAGTCGATCAACGAGTATATGAATTTGATGATGAACGTCATGATCGGCGGCTCCGCCTTGATCGCCTTCAGCATCTTGTTCGTCTTGACCGCGCTCACGGTCGAGAAAAACTATTACGTCATCTCGCTCCTCAAAGTGATGGGGTATAATCGACGTGAGGTCCGCTCGATGATCCTCGACAGCTACTTCGTCTACGCGCTCATCTCGGCACTCCTGAGCATCCCGATCGCCCTCGTCGTCCTCCGGATCATCATCGTCGTCTTCGCCGAGGACTACGGGCTCGTCTTGCCGCTCGAGTTTGAATGGATCTACGTGCTCTATACGGTCGGGGCCGTCACGATCTTGTTCTTCGTCAGCACGTTCGTCAGCCGGCGCAAGATCGATCAAATCCCGCTCCAAGAAGTGTTGAAGACGTATCAAGAATAATTTTTCTCGAAATAGGGCATAATAAGAGAAGAGACTAGGCCTCTCGCTTGAGGGGCCTAACTATTTGCAGAAGAGGATGATTCTAATGAACCGTACACAAGTGTTGCTCGCTATCCCAGGAAACTGGCCATCGGCCGAGGCAGTGAGCGAAAAGATTAGTATACATAGCGAAGGCTACACAATGGCCGGCCTGTTGCTGTTAGAAGACGAAACCGGAAAAGCGTTCACCGTCGAAGTCGTCGAACGCGACCCAGCGCTCGCCGAGGCGATGATTCACGCCAGCACGAGCGGCTTCACACCGAAAATCGCCAAAGGACTTACGCGTCACACACATATCGTCTATTTGATCGGCGACGTCAATGATGTGACAGACATCGCCGCGGCCCGTCGCGGGGCGAACGCCCTGTTGAACGCCGGCGGACTCGGTGTCATGGTCGAGACGGCAGGCGTCGCTTATTCGAAAGACGAATGGCAAGCGTCGAAAGAAGAAGACCTCGCCCTCGACTACTCGCTCCTCACCGCCATCACGGAAGAAGAGACGGCGTACGTGTCGTGGGGCATGAAAGCGTTCGGCCATGCCGACGTCGCCGTACCAGAAACGCTCGAGATCGAAGACGCGATCCACGTCATCCATTCGTTTAACTTCCATTTGATCGCAGGCGGATCAATGTTCGGTGACGGCGACAGCTTCACGTTCGAGGACGGCAAGACGTTCACGGTCGAGATGGGCGAAGACGAGCGCACGTCAATCGACAACTTGCTCCATAACCCGTTCGGCTTGATCTACCTCGTACCACAAATTGCAGAATAACATGTCAATCGATTAATTTGGACCCACATCCAAATTGATCGATTTTTTGATATCGCTCGTCCTTCCGGCGCCCACGCTTTCCGCAGGCAATCCCGGAGCCGCATCGCGACTCGCGTCGCTGCTGGGTCTCCGTCGGATTGCTTTCCTGCAGGAGTCGGGGCGCCATCGGACGAGCAACAAAAAGGTACTGTACGAAAACTAATCGAACAGCTAATAGCCGAACAGCTAATAGCCGAACGGAAAATCATCCGTGTCGGAAATGGGCCATCTACTCGCTACCAGCCCCTAAAGTAAACAAGAGCTCACAGATCATTCGTCTGTGAGCTCTTGTTGTTTCGGCATGTCGAGCGGCATAAAGTAATGGTCGCACCCTTCCCATTCGAGCTGTTCGCTCAAAATATCGAACGACGTCCGGAAGAATGCCTGCACGTATCTCGTTTCCCCTACGTTCTCAAGAGATAAAAAGAACTCGCTCTTGCCGGCATCATAATAGGCGTCTTGCGGTTTGAGCCGCTCCGTCCCGATCTCCGTGTACTGGAACGGGTAAGGCAAGATGAAGAACGTCGGAATATCGACCGCTTCATCACCGAGCCAAAACCCGAACTCGACCATGTGCTCGTCAAACGCCGCCTTCTCGATGACTTTATCTTCCGGGAACGGCTCAGGCCGTCCATAGACGATGAGCGACGACACGTCAAACGTTCCCCAAAACAGGCCTGGCTTCACTTTCCGACAGCGGAGCGGTGCGAGAAATGCCGTTTGCTCCCGCGCGGCGTATTGAAACAGACGGATGCCTCGTTGCGCCGCCATAGCGTCATAGGCGAGCGGTGTCTCGTCCCGGTCCAGATAACGTAACTCCCGCATCTCTTGCGTTCTCGGATTGAGGGCGACCGAGACGCCGTTTGCGCGCAGGGCACCCATGATTTCTTCATAGTACGTACTGATCGACTTGCCTGCTTCGAGCGGGAATACCGACGTGTCGGCACCGACTTGGACTCTGATATGAGATTGAAAGACATCGACGTCGAGTTGTAGCCACGTCTCCCCTTGCACGAGCGGGCCAGTCGAAAAGCCGCTCAGCGCAACGGGCAACGTGACGTGTGTCCATTGTGGCTCTTGCGGAGCCAAAGCCAACTTGATTTTCCCCAAGATTTGCGACAGCAAATGGAGCGTGAGCTTTGTCTCAGCCCATTCCGAGTGGCGTATCATCTCCATCACAGATTCCTCCGTTCCTTCGTTGCAAAAGTGACAGAACCACTTCATTAATTCCCGTTAAATCATCACGACAATCAAAAAAATCCACAGACACATGTCTGTGGATTTACTTTCTCATCTCTTGGAGCCGTTCGAGCTGGTGGGTCAACTCACCGATCGGCACGAACCGGGCCCGGCGGAGCATCTCTTTGCCGTCGATGAAGAACAAGACGACCGGTACGGTGAAAATCGAATAGGCGCCGGCGATATCCGGCACTTCGTCCGAATCGACCGCGACCGCCTCGATGTCGGGAAAATCAACGAGCATCTCCTCGACTTGCGGCTTGAGCGAGTGACAGACGCTGCATCCCGGGTGCGAGACATAGACGAGCAACTGCTCGGCCTCAGCGACCCGTTCATTCAACATCGAAAGTGTGTTCACAGCCTCCATGCTGTCTCCCCCTTTCAACTTAAGCGTCGAGCCAAAGCACACCGACCGTCTCAAAGCCGGCATGGACCGCAATCGACGGACAGAAACGTGTCTTCACGACGTCAACCTCCGGCAATTTCGCTTGGATGAGGGCGACGAGGTTGTCTTGCATCTCTGGAGCGAGCGCCGTCTGGACGAAGACGCGGTTGTTATAAATCCCGTTCGCCGCATGAAGACGTTCGAGTTCGGTGACCATCTCAGCGTACGCTTTTTTGATCGAACGCACTTTCTTGAACGGGATGACTTTCCCGGATTCGTCGAGCGTGATGATCGGTTTGATGTTCAAGATGTTCGCGAGGAACATCTCACCTGATGACACACGTCCGCCCCGGCGCATCGTCTCCATGTTCCCGATGATCATGAAGAAGTTTTTCTTGTCACGCCATGCTTCGAGAAGAGCAACGATTTCCTCGACCGACTTGCCTTCCTTCTCGGCAGCGAGACCGAGACGGACGAGCTCTTGCTGCGCCTCGAGTGCCGCGTGCGAGTCGACCGTATAAACTTTAAACCCAGCCGCCTCAGCCGCTGCGCTCGAGTTTTTGACGGTGCTGCTCAATCCGTTCGAACAGTGGACGGCGATGGCGCAATCGTAACCTTCTTCTTTTAAGCGTTCGTAACGCGAGATGAAGTCACCAAAAATCGGTTGCGACGTCTTCGCTTCTTTCTTTTGGTCGATCATGTAGCGGTGCAATTCCTCAATCGAGAGGTCGACTTCACTGTAGCCGCTCCCGTCGACGATCAATTGGATCGGGACGATCTCGACGCCGAGCTGGGCGGCCTCCTCTTTCGAGAAGTTGGCCATACTATCGGTGATCCATGCAATTTTTGTCATAACAAATAGTCCTCCAGTAGTCGTTCAATTTTTTCCTCTTTCATTATAACCCATTTTCCCCGCCACTTCCCCGAAGAAAAAAGCAGAACGATTGCGGAATCGCCCTGCTCCCGTTCATTTTGTCGAAATCAGCTTCGTGTGGGCGAACTCATCGTGCGGCAGTTCGAGGTCTTTATTCGACTTCATCTGTTGAAGTGCACGAAGAAGTGGTAGACCGAGCGTCGCCGGATAGACGACGTCCTTGTAGAGCGTCCGTTTCATGACTTGCTCGAGCGTTAGCGGTCGGCCATCTTGGCTCACGACTTTAATCCCGACGATTTTGTCGCCGATCGTCTGCCCGTCCCGGTTGAGCAAGAAGTAGGCTTCTCCTGCGATGGAGACGATTGTCGGTAAGTAATAATGCTTCACTTCTTTATCCGGCCAGATTTTTTTACGGATCGTCTTCTCGACGAGTTTCGCGGGTGCTTCTAATAGGATTTTATCGATTCGACTAGCTACAGCGCGTTTCCAGATTGGGACTGCCACGTTCATCATCCTTTCGTTTCGTTTCCTAGCCTTTAGATTCCTCTTTTGGCTTGGCTTGAAACGCTGAAAACGGACAACCTGACCGCGCGAACAAGTTCGGCGTCACAATCTTGTCATCATAGTGTCGATGAAAGACGTGGGTCGAGGCCGGTGACAGCGGCGGGATGAGCCAACTCCACTGTCCGGTCACGTCACGACCGGCGTCCGTCTCATTTTTCTCGAACCGTTTAAACTGTTTCGCCGCTGTATGATGGTCGACAATCGTCACGCCGGCGCGCTCGAACGACTGCAAGACGGCGACGTTCAGCTCGACGAGGGCGCGGTCACGCCAGAGCGTCCGCTCTTTTGACGTATCGAGACCGAGTGATGCCCCGACAAGCGGGAGCAGGTTGTAGCGCTCGACGTCGGCGAGGTTGCGCGCCCCGATCTCTGTCTCCATGTACCACCCGTTGAACGGGACCGATGTGAAGCGGTGTCCACCGATTTCAAGCTCCATGTCAGCGATGGCCGGGACGGCGTGCCACTTGACGTCACGTCCCCCGAACAAATCGACGTCGTCATGGCGAATATCGACCTCGAGCACGGCATCGGCCGGCAGTTCATACATGCGGATCTCGTTCCCGTCTGTAAGCAAGAGCGGTAACAGATCGAAAGCAGTACCGGCCCCGGCCCAACCGAGACGCATCGCTTGTCTCGTCATCGACAGCGATAGCGGGTCACCGACGATGCCGTCTGTCGTCTCGTACGCCGCGTAACGGATGAGTTGCGTGTTCAAAATCCGAAAATGGTTCGGGAGGACGGTCATCGTCGAGCGGATCTTTCCGCCGTTCGTCGCGTAGCGAAGATGGGCGACAATTGCTTCAAACACCTCGTCGAACGTCTCCACGTCACGCGCGTCATGGACGGTGAGTGTCTGCCAAAACAAGCGGCCGATGCAGCGGTTCGAGTTGCGCCATGCGAGTTTTACCCCGGACGCCAATTCGTCTTTCGTGAGCGTGTACGTCCCGGTCCGATCGATTTCGGCTTCGATCTCCCGTAACCGTTCGGTATGCTCCCCTTCAAGTTGTGAGAAAAAGTGGCGGGCTGCCTGTAGTCGATCCATCGTTTCTGTCTCCTCTTCTGATCTGTCCCTTCCATCTTAGAGAAAACTGCGTCCCGTTTCTAGTTTTAGAGCGCACAAAAAGCGAGCCGGCAAATTGATATGCTCCCTCAAAAGTAGACAGGTTAAAAAATATAACCTGTTTTACTTTTGAAGGGAGTTTTTTGTGTGGCTCAAAAACGCTATT
>NZ_JACSMB010000041.1:0-2604 GCF_018618455.1 Exiguobacterium sp. s142
CTATACCGGAAGGTGTCCGACTCGAGAAACCTCTAAAAAGGGCGAAAAAACGTCAAGTTTGCGTGAAATAAAAACTCCACGCAAACTTGGCGACGCTCTCAAGCCGAAGTCTAAAAAACAGACGAAAAATGCCTAATTTCACAAACTTTTCAAAGGTTATATCCCTAAAAGAAAAAATAAAGGACCCTTTGGAGGGTCCTTTATTTTTTCCCCATATCAATGACTATAGGGTCGCTGTGAGACAAGACGTGGAATTCCTGATCGAATGTTCGAATTACAAAATGAGAAATCGGACCTCGATCTGTATTTGCAACTTGAGTTTGCATATTTTCTTTGGCAAAAGAAAGTAATTTGGAATCTGATAGTTTTACTATCGGCCTTTGGTTCTTCAGGTCGTCTTCGTGAATCCCATGTTCTTCTAAAGTACCTAAAAACATTGCGTATTTGTCGAACTGCACTAAGAAATACTTCCGTGATTCATCGTCAGTTAAAATTTTAGTGGCGTCCGTGGCCGCATGGAAGTACATATTTATGGCGAAGTGCTCATTTCTTTCCAAGTGAAATTTGTCTAATTCCAATATGTATTCCTCTGTAGCAAGAAGTATATCTAAATCAAAATTAACCAAAAAAACCCCTCCCATTAATTTCAAATAATTCGATGTATTCAGATAACTTTTGTATTATTATACATAAAAAGGAGGGTTTTTTGTTGAAAAAATTTATTTCAATTTCTTTGTCGTTAGCATTACTATTTTTACTTTTACCGTTAGGTAAAACTGTAGATGCCGCTTGTGATCGTGTCTGGTCAACGGTAGAAACGACTAGCGGAGAGTGGGAACTTGTAGATGAATCAGTTTCTGCAACTGAAGTCGAAGCGTTTGAAGGTAATGTTGTTGTTGAAAGTGAAAGCCTTACGGGCACAAATGTCACGACTGTTGATCCGTTATGTGGTGGTGGGAAGTTGCCGCCCGCAGGATGGAGTGGTGTACGGAGTGGAGCTAGGTTGACTAACGTGACGTCAACAGGGACACAAAATTACGTGAAGAATGCAACTTCTCTGCAAGCAACTCGTGAATTTAACAACTTGGCTCCAGGCGCTCAGGTCAGAAAGTACATAAAGGCTGATGGTTCCACTACGTTCGTTAAGTTCTCTGCACAAGGTGACATCAGACTTTACAAAGCTACTTCAACTGGTGGAACTTCAATTTCTTGGTACAACCAAAAGATTCGTTATTTAGACTGAGTATTTCATATTTTTGATGGTTATTAGTTCTCGCGTATAGCCGATTATATTTAAACGATTATGTTCAAAGAGCATAAGGGGAAACTGCTATCACTTTCCGTGATAGCCCAGGCAGAGCCTGGGGTTTCCGTGATATCATCAAAACCCCAAAAATGGCACGAAATGTGCCGGCAAAAACACGAAAGTGGCACGAAATGTGCCACTTTTTTTATTCGTCATTTGCGTCCATATACAACTTGAAAATGAAATTCCGTCGCGCTTCTCGTTGTGCTCTTGTCTTGATGTACGGATTCTCTTTTTCGTATTCGATGATGTCGCTTTCGAGAAAGAGTGCCGTCCGATTGTTCGCGACATATTGTACTGGGAGAGGGAATTTGTTCTCTCCTTTTTTGTCGTGAATACTTTGTCTTGGCATATCCCAACGAACAGAAAGGTCGGCGATCGTGAGTAGTTTTGGTATGTCATTCGGCTTGGTCATTCGTGGTCGCTGCATGTTGTTTTCGTCCCTTCACGAGATATCGAAGATAAGGAGTGCCCATTTACATACTGACACTTGTCAGGCAGTATTTTTATGGTCGCCCACACGGTCGAAAAAAGCAACGGCTTTAGCTAAAGGTTTTACGAAAAGGCAAAATAATACATCTCTTTATGCTATATTTTTATTATCAGAATCTTCAAATAAGGGGTGAATGAATTGATTATTGATACGGTTAAAAAGAACTTTAGAGATGTTGGTCATATGTTATTCATGAGTGTGTTTTTTACGCTTATGAGTTATCAATTCACTAGATTTCCATACTCTGAGCCTTGGGTCGATTATCTATTTTATTTCGGTACCGTGGTTGCCTATCTAGGGTTGATATACGCAATTTACATGAAGGTTCGTGACAAGAGAAATAGAAAAACGATGCAGTAAGAAGAAATATTTTATTGTCATCATATCTATGTAGAGGTAGAATAATCAGTAACAAAATATGGACGGAACAACAAAAAACGCCACTTCTCCCTTCAGCTTGTTTGGCGACAAGTTGAAAATCATCGAAGTGACGCTTTTGAATAGCGAGTGTACCACCACTGGCTATTGAACTGTTGAATTCACGCGACCCGTGTCTTCAACTTAGATGCACCTATCATACTAAGGAAACCTGAAACATTCAAGGTTTTAGTATAAAAAAGGACGTCGTTCAGTAGCGAGTTTCACGAAACTCCCTATTCGAATGACGTCCTTTTTGTATTGATTTTTTACATATCAGAGTTCTGCACTCGCTCTTAAAAACGAGTAGGTCCATCTAGCCGACGCAACAAAGTAGATCGGTCACCACGGCGGTTCCAGCATGTGGTGTGACGTTAGCAGGGGAAGG
>NZ_JACSMB010000042.1:0-2417 GCF_018618455.1 Exiguobacterium sp. s142
TGTGAACGCTAGAATAAAATTGACAGTTTTTGCTCGATACGATTTTACACTATTGCCGAAAAATCAGAACAGAACTCCGATAGATTAGTTGAGGCTATTTTATCTGGAGGGAATGGATTTGGAGGAAAAGTTAGTGCTACACATCAAGATTCATCAAATGTATCAGCAAAACATGAAAGTGGCTCAAATCGCCACAGCACTGAAGGTATCGAGACCGACGGTATATAAGTACCTGAAGATGACATATGAAGATGCCCTACATGAATTTGACGGGAAAGCCTGTTCACGAAAGAAGAAGCTCGATGCCTATCGAGACTGGATCATTGCATGGTTGGAGGAGTATCCGCATTTGAGCAGCGCACAAGTCCATGACTGGTTACTTGAAAGATATCCCGACCTCTCGGTCGGATCGAGCACGGTCAGGACATACGTGAAGGAAATCCGAGAAATCTATCAGATTGAAAAGAAAAGGGTCGTCCGCCATTACGAGGCCATCCCAGAACAACCGATGGGCAAGCAAATACAGGTGGACTGGGGTGAGACCAGACAACGGACTAAAGATGGAAAAATGATAAAGCTTTATTTCATCGCGTTCGTACTTGCGCACTCTCGGATGAAATATGTCGAATGGAGAGAACGACCGTTCACCACCAGGGACACCATTCACTGCCACGAAAATGCGTTCCAATTCTATGGTGGGCGTCCTTCTGAAATCGTCTACGACCAGGATCACCTCATCGCAATCAACGAGAACGCAGGTGACGTCCTATTGACCAATGAGTTTCAAGCCTACGTGAACGAACGAAAGTTTAGGATCCACTTATGTCGTCGGGCCGACCCGGAGTCAAAGGGTATGATCGAGAATGTCGTGAAGTACATCAAACGGAACTTCGCGGACAGCCGAGTGTACCGGCATATCGAGGATTGGAACGACCGTTCCATGAGATGGTTGGAGAGGACAGGAAATCATAACGTCCATCAGACAACGAAAAAAAGACCAGCTGAAGTGTTCTCCGTCGAAAAACAACACTTACAACCGGTCTTATCGCTACTCTCTTTCGAAAGTATCCGTACCGAAAGTATAGCAAGGAACGTCAGCAAGGACAACACAATCCGTTATCGCTCAAACCGTTACACCGTCCCAATCGGGACCTACTCATCGGTCAAGAAGAAGGTGGTGTTCCTCGAGGTGACCGAACAGGAACGGTTATTGATTCGCGAATCTCCCGAGGGAGAAGTGATCGCAGACCACCGGGTCAGCAAAGAGAGCGGAAAACTGATTCAAAGCCGTGACCACCTTCGGGATCGTTCCAAAGGAATCGAAGAACTGAAGCAACAGGTCCTCACCTATTTCGAGGACAGAGAGGCGGCGTCCGATTATCTGGGTGAGCTCTCAAAGCGTTACCCGAGATACCGACGTGACCAGTTCAACATCATCAGGGACGTCGCGACCATGTATCCCAATCACTTAACGATGGCACTGGAAAAGTGTTCGCAAGAGAGTCTGTTCAGCGCCAACGATTTCCGAGACGTGGTCCACTATCTCGCGATCCTCGCGGACGATGGGTGTGATACAAAACCCGATACCGAACGTCCGAAGAAATCCGGGATACAGGTCGCAACGAGGCCGATCCAAGCCTACACCGACATCCTGAAAGGGGTGACGGCAAAATGAGTCAAAGCGTTTCCGAGTTACAACAGGACTTTCGGCAGCTTCGTCTCGCCGAGACGGCTGACGCCCTCCCACAGATTTTGAGAGAGGCCGAAATGGCCTCCTGGACGTATATCGAATTTCTAAGTGCCATCACGAACCATGAACGCGCCAAACGAGACGCTAAAAGTTTGGAGAGACGAATGAAGTGGGCCCGATTCCCGTTCATTAAATCCCTCTCGGAGTTCAATTTAGAGGAACAGACCGCACTAACCGCCCGACAGCTGAAGCAGTTGAAACAGCTCAACTGGCTCGAGCAACAGTACAACCTGATCCTCTTGGGCCCTCCGGGCGTCGGAAAGACGTTTTTGGCTGTGGGGCTGGGAATCGAGGCGGTCAACCACGGGTTCAAGGTATACTTCGTCACGATGGGCGAACTCGTCCAACTATTAAAAAGTGAAGAGTTCTCAAGCAAGTCGAAGATCCAGTTAAAAAGGTTGCGAGATTCGGACCTGGTCATCATCGATGACCTGATGTATATGGCCATGGACCAACGAGAAGCCAATCTCTTCTTCCATCTCGTCAACCACCTTTATGAGCGCAGCTCGATCATCCTGACCTCGAACAAAAGCCCCGATCAATGGGGCGAATTGATCGGGGACCAGGGCATCACGACTGCGATACTGGACCGCTTACTCCATCGCGTCGAAATCATACATAGTGATGACGACAGTCATCGGATGAGGAACCGGAAATCATTGTTTTC
>NZ_JACSMB010000043.1:0-2389 GCF_018618455.1 Exiguobacterium sp. s142
CGTGAAATAAAAACTCCACGCAAACTTGACGACGCTATCAAGCCAAAGTCCGAAAACCGGACGAAAACCGACGGAATTCACAAACTTTTCGAGTGGTAACTATTGAATTATATGAGGTGTATGACAAGACAGATAGAGTGTAGTCTGATCTGTTTTGTTATACATCTTATTTTTATTAAAAAAACAAGCATTTTCTGTTGACACTTTTTTTTGAATTTGATATTTATAAATTGTAGTTAGCACTCCGGTACATAGAGTGCTAAAAATAAATCTAAGGAGTGATTATCATGGCTGGTTTGATTCCTTTCAACAAAAAGCGTAATGATTTAATGAACCTTGGGTTTAATGATTTTTCAAACATGTTAGATGACTTTTTCTCAGCAAGTGGGCTTCCGTTCGAAAGAAGTCTAAGACACGATACATTTAAGGTGGATATCAAAGACGAAGCAGACAAGTATGTCATTGAAGCAGAAGTACCTGGAGTTAAAAAAGAAGATGTTCAAGTTACAATCGATGATGGTCGTCTCAACTTATCTGTTAAGCATGAAAGTGTTTCTGAAGAAGAAGGAAGTAAATATATCCACCGAGAACGTCGAATGTCACAAATGTCTCGCAGTATTTTGTTGAAAGACGTGAGTGAAGAAGGCGCTCAGGCTAAATTGGAAGATGGTGTTTTGACATTAATTCTTCCTAAAAAAGAAAACTTAGACACTTCTAAACGTATTATGATTGAGTAACTTTGTGTATCCCCTCCTAAAAAAGAAGAGCTTTCGCTCTTCTTTTTTTTACTGATTTTAAAAAAATACCTTTCCTGTTTTTGTTCAAATCTTTACAGATAAGATCAATTGTTTGGAGAGTTCGAAGTAAAAACGAAGCAAAAGAAGCAAAAAAGAGCATAAGGGGAAACTGCTATCACTTTCCGTGATAGCCCAGGCAGGGCCTGGGGTTTCTGTGATATCATCAAAAGTCCGAAAATGGCACGAAATGTGCCAGTGAAAACACGAAAGTGGCACGAAATGTGCCACTTTTTTTATTCGTCGTTCGTGTCCATATACAACTTGAAGATGAAATTCCGTCGCGCTTCCCGTTGTGCTCTTGTCTTGATGTACGGATTCTCTTTTTCGTATTCGATGATGTCGCTTTCGAGGAAGAGTGCCGTCCGATTGTTCGCGACATATTGTACGGGGAGAGGGGATTTGTCCTCTCCTTTTTTGTCGTGCAGACTTTGTCTCGGCATGTCCCAACGAACAGAAAGGTCGGCGATCGTGAGTAGTTTTGGTATGTCGTTCGGTTTGGTCATTCGTGGTCGCTGCATGTTGTTTTCGTCCCTTCACGAGATATCGAAGATAAGGAGTGCCCATTTACATACTGACACTTCAAAGTGTGTTGAATAAATCCACTGCAACAAAGTTCAAAGTGACAGTTACTTATACTAAGCGCACTCGAGGTTTGTATGATAAGTGGTATGAGGCTACGGCATTTAAAGTTACTCCTGCTTAAAAACAGACAAAAAGTAAAAACACACACTGATAATAAACATCAGTGTGTGTTTTTACTTTTTGTTATATCGAAGAGTTCTCTCGTAATTACTAAGACGACTGCTGCAATCCCTATGGAAATGAAGTTGTTTGTTTTATTAGGTAAATCAAGAACAAGTATTAAGGTCGATAACCCTACAATGGCTACTAGTAAACCTAAATAATCTTTTTTGCGTGACATCATTTCTCTCAACCTTTCTAAAAAAACCTAGAATTTTAACTTAGTATAGCAATCGCTCATATGGAAAGTAAAAACGCATTGGTAGATTATAGTATTTGTCACGCTTGAAATTAAATACCTTTTCGATTTACAGTGAAATCAAAAAAACTATTATAAAATGTTTCCTAAAAGAACTTAAGTTTGCTAGTATTAAGACAATTAAACATGGACGAAAAAAAAACCATTCCTCCTCTCACCAGTAGTTGGAAGCTTCTGATGAGGATCAATGGAATGGCTTTTGTTTAACTAAGTGCGCTAACACTGGTTAAACGGTGTACCCCCCGATCACCTCGGAGGGCACGTTTATAGGTACATACTACCCTGTTTTTCAAGTAAAAACAAGCGTATGAACCCTATCTACAAAGACCGTTTGACTGGAGGACGCCAGTTGAACGGTCTTTTTTCGTTTTTCTATAAACTCATCTTTGTATTTTAGTTTATAGACTTTGAGATACATAGACACAAAAAACGACAGAGTTCTGCACTCGCTCTTAAAACGAGTAGGTCCATCTAGCCGACGCAATAAAATAGATCGGTCACCGATGCGGTTCCAGCATGTGGTGTGACGTTAGCAGGGGAAGGACGGAAAGCCCTGTACATAGCCTAAGTCCCTTCGGGGATATGGTAAAGA
>NZ_JACSMB010000044.1:0-2202 GCF_018618455.1 Exiguobacterium sp. s142
TATAAATGTCAACGTCTTTATGTACAATTTCGTTCGCTTAATAATGCTCACTATTGCTCACTTCATCAGCCACAGTTTGTTCTGACCGATGGTCTTTCAATCGATAAGAGTCCCCGGTGATTGGCACCACGGTTGCGTGGTGTAGAATCCTATCCAAGATGGCGTTTGCCAGTTTCGGATCGACGAACACCTCCTCCCATGAGCCGAAGTTGATGTTCGTGGTCAGGATCGTGCTCTTTTTTTCGTACCGCTGGTCGATGAGTTGGAAAAAGATTTTGGCGTCCTCTGCGTCGATTGGGAGATACCCAATCTCATCGATGATCAAGAGGCGATATCTGGAGAAGTGTTTCAGCTTGCTCTCCAAGCGGTTCTCCTGCTTCGCGGTCCGCAACTTTTGGATAAGGTCGTGGCACTTCGTGAAATAAGTGTTATGGCGGGCGAGCGCCGCCGTCACCCCGATTGATGTCGCGAGGTGCGTCTTCCCGACACCGCTCGGGCCTAGGAACACCACGTTCTCGTTCCGCTCGATGAAGCGAAGCGTATGAAGGTCTAGGATCTGTTCCCGGTTCAAGGACGGCTGGAAAGAGAAGTCGAACGTATCGAGCCCCTTCGGGCTGGGCAGGGCTGCCGATCGAATCATCCGGTGCGTCTTCTGCTTTTCCTGGACGTCGATTTGGTGGTTCGTGAGCTTGACGAGCACCTCGGTCAGCGACGCCCCGCTCTGAATCCCGAAGTCGATTACCTCATCGAGGTGGATAGCCATCTGATCGAGGTTGAGTGACATGAGGTTCTCTCGTAGCTGCTTGTAGCTGTTCGTCTCCCTCATGACCGGTACCTCTCGTCCATGAGCTGCAGGTTGCGCCGAGCCATCTCGTCGATGCCGCCCCGGTCGCCGACCGTCTGGCTAAGCTGTTGAAGATAATGGTGCTCCAGATAGTTCAATTTGTTGTCGCTAAGACGATGTTGGGCGATCGGTTTCGTGTTATGATAAATCCACAAGTAATCGTCATGCACCTCGAGTGCCACCCGTTCGCCTTCATATCCGGTTGGTACGGAATACTGGTTCGAGCGGTACGAGACCATGTTGGAGTGGTTCACCTTGGCCCGGGCGTGCTTGATGCGATAGGAATCTCTTACTCGTTCAGTTGGTAGCTGGAGTAGGAGGTTCCTTTCTTTTTGTAGCTCCAGAATCGGGATCTTTCCGGTCCCTTGATGGATCTCGCTATTGATTCGTCTACACAGTCTCTCGATGTAGTCGTGCAGCTCCTCGAGGTTATATTTGCCCTGGTAGGCGTGAATCTCGTCCAAGATTTTCATCGGCGCCTCGACCTTCCCTTTCGTCTGCGGCCGCCCGGCGATGCAAGGTTTCACCTGGAAACCGAAATCCTTCGCGAACTCCTCGAACCGGCGGTTCACGACGCCCTCGCCGTATCGTGTACGCGCCTCCGTCATGACGGTGCTCATATTGTCTGTAACGAGCTCATCGGGAACCCCGTCGAGTTTCTCGAACGCCTGCGTCAAAAACGAGAGGACGACATCTTGCGATTTTGACAGACTGAGGTGGAAGAAACGAAAACGGGAATACGAGAGTATCAGCACCGCCACGTTCACCTCGATCGTCTCGCCGTCGCGTGTCTCGTAACGGATTGACTCTTTCCAGTCTAGTTGCGCCTGTTTGCCGGGGGCCGTCTCGAAGCGGACGTGTTGCCCGGCTGCGGGCATTTTTTTATTCTCGTTGAAATAGGCGGCGAACTCGGGATGCCGTCTGATGTAGCTCCGGAATGTCGAGTCGGCACACTCCAACCCATGGTTGTCTTTCAGGTATTGCCAGAGGATGCGTCGATAATAGAATCGTTGCTTGGAATCCTCCGACAGGAGGGCCCGGATGATCGGATAATACGCATCGATCACCGATTCCCGGTTTCTCGTTGTTGGCTTCTGGTAGCCGTTGAGATATTTATTGACCGTCCTCCGGTCGACACCCATCTCTCTGGCGAGTTGGCTCTTGTTGATTTTCATGTTCATCTTCTCCATCATGTCATTGAATGTCCGTAGGTCCGAAAGTTCGTTTACCTCGAACGTCGTGTCTACGTTTAATTGAATTTGCATAGTCGTTCACCTCGTGAACAAGTATGCGAGAAGGAGACGAAATTGTACATTGTTATCCCAACGTTTTAGGACATCTTAAAACTATCATTTATA
>NZ_JACSMB010000045.1:0-1748 GCF_018618455.1 Exiguobacterium sp. s142
GAGGGCACTGAAAAACCTCCGCTCTATCCGAGCGTGAACAGAAAAAAGGGCGATTGGACCGACTCAAGTCGGGACAATCGCTCTTTTTCCTTGCCCTTATCCTGTTTTTTCTTTTGAGAGGGTGATGATCCGCTTCAGGTTGACCGCGACGATGGCCATCACGCTCTGTAACGTCATGCCTTTCAGGTCTGACGTTTTGTTTCGCGCCAGACCTTGCGGGTTCTTCAGTTGGCTGTTCTTCGGCTCAATCGCGAAGCGCTTCCGGTGATAGTCCTTGAACTCATCGGTCTGCTCGTATTCGAGCTGTTCGCTATGTTCCCTCGATTTCAATGACACACTGTACGTTTTCGAATTGGCGCCATCCTTGTAACAACCTTCACGCAATGGGCATCGTTTACACAGCTCAATATCAAAATAATGCGTCTCTTTTTGATTCTTACCGATGTTCTTCGTGCCTGTCCGGGCCTTACGGATGGCCATGTGCCCGGCGGGGCAGACGTAGCGTTCCGCATCTTTATTGTAAGTGAACCCCTCGCCGCGGTTCTCTGCAGGGGAATAGACACGGGGGTTCAATGGGGCGACGAGCTTACATCCTTGTGAGGCGGCATAGATCAGGTTGTCTCGGCCCGAATAGGCCGCATCGCCCACGATGTGGTCGAACTCGGCGCCGGCGGCGTGGCTCTTCTCGATGAGGCGAGTCAACTGCTTCCCGTCCGCCGCCTCGCCTGACGTGACGACGACGGCCGTGATGATGCCTTCTTCCGTCATCGCGAGGTGATGCTTGTAGCCGAAGAAGGAGGAGTCGGCGCTCTTGTGCCCGGTCCGGGCATCGCTGTCCTTGGACACCTGTAGCTCGACATGCGCGTCCTCGGCGAGCTCGCGGACACGGTTCACCCTGTCGCGGATGTGCTCCCGCATCATCAGCTCGGGCATCTCGGACTCTACGGTCTCCGCCACGGCGAGCGCATAGGCGAGCAGCTGGTCGATGTCGTGCTCATCGACTTTCTCAGGGAAACGCCCCTTCGCATCGGCCGATGCTTGATAGCACGCTTGGCGCAGATGCTTCGCCTCCTCGATGATCGCCTGCCCAATCGGCTTCTGCCCGTACCGGGCCCGGGAATGGGTCGAATCGACGATCAGCGTCCGTCCCTTCAGCAGCCCCATCCCTTTCGCGACCTCGACCGTGTGTGCGAGCAGTTTGTCGAGCAGTTTGTCGTCGTCCATGCGTTGGCGGCGGAATTTCGTGAGCGAGGACGGGTTGATGACGCCGTCCTCCGGCGCGAGATCCAGGAAATACTTATAGGTGAGGTCGGTCCTCGCCCGTCTGACGAGATCGACATCCGATAGGTTCGAGTGCGCCTTGAGGAACAGATATTTGAACATCCGGACAGGATGGACGGCCATCCGCCCGTTGTCGTGACAATACGTGTCCGCGAGCAGGTCGGTGACGAAATCGAACGATACGAGATCGTGGATGAGCCGTAGCTCGTCATCGGCAGGGATCAACAGATCGTAAAGCGCCGCATACGGGCTCGGCGGCATGTTCGGCAGGTCTGGCATCATCGGGATCGCCTCCAGGATGTGTAGTTATAGCCAGTTTAGTCCGAAACGGCAAGGACGTACAGCGTCGCCCCGAGGGCACGCCGACTCCCGGGGGAACAGCGGGCAAGGCGAGACCCAGCAGCGACATCGTCGCGATGCGGCTCGCTGACCGCCCCCAGGAAAGCGGCGTGCCGGACAGGGCGGCT
>NZ_JACSMB010000046.1:0-1671 GCF_018618455.1 Exiguobacterium sp. s142
TGATATGCTCCCTCAAAAGTAGACAGGTTAAAAAATATAACCTGTTTTACTTTTGAAGGGAGTTTTTTGTGTGGCTCAAAAACGCTATTCATTAAAAATGAAGCTTGAGGCTGTCATGGCCTATGAGGAGGGTAAGGTCGCTCTATCTGAAGTATTGGGGCGATACGAGGTGCCGAGACAAACTTTTGATCATTGGGTCAGACGTTATCAAGCCGATGGGGCCGATGCCTTTCTCAAACCACGTTCCTGGAAGACCTACACTAAAGAACTGAAGACGAATGCGGTGCTAGATTGGGTCCACGGCAGGCATTCAGATAACGAGATACTAAGGAAGTATGGAATATCGAGCCATGGCGTTCTTGAGCGGTGGGTAAACCAGTATACTAGTCATAGAGAACTCAAATCCACCTCAGGGGGACGAAAAGCTATGACTAAAGGACGAAAAACCACGTTCGATGAAAGGCTCGAAGCGGTGCTCGACTGCATCAGCCAGAATCGAAACTATCGCGAGACCGCGGAGACCCATCGGGTCTCGTATCAACAGCTCTATCTATGGGTGAAAAAGTATGACCAAGGAGGGCCTGACGCCCTGCTCGATCGACGCGGTCGCAACAAAGAAGATGGCACGTTCACGCCTGAAGAGCTTGTCCAAGTCGAGATGAGACGCTTAGCGAAAGAGAACGAATTTCTTCGCATGCAGAACGACTACTTAAAAAAATTAAAAGAAATCGAAAGGGGGCAAAACTAAACCAGATCAGGTACGCGCATGAATATGAATCGATTCGCCGCCTCCAGTCCGAGTGCGGCCATTCGGTGGCCCGACTATGTGAGATCGCCGGCGTCTCGAGGTCAGGGTATTACAAATGGTTGAAGCATCAACCGTCCGCGCGTGAAACGGAGAATCGACAGGTTCTTGAAGAGTTGCGAAGCATCCATCATGAGGTCAAGGGTATCTACGGATATCGACGCATGGCTATGAACCTTCGCAGACGATTCGACCGACATGTCAACCATAAGCGTGTCTACCGATTAATGGAGGCCGGCGGCCTGCGCTGCGTCATCCGTAAAAAGAGGAAGAAATATGTCCGCTCGACTCCACAACAGACGGCAGAGAACATCTTGAACCGTGAGTTCCGGGCAGATCGGCCGAACCAGAAGTGGCTGACCGACGTCACCGAGTTCAAGTACGGATCGTCTGGGAAAGCCTATCTTAGCGCCATCCTCGACCTCTATGACGGATCGATACGTTCTTTCGTCATCGGCCATTCAAACAACACCAGTCTCGTCTTCGAAACGCTTCATCAGGCCCTACAGGGCGATCCAGGTGCGATGCCTCTCCTCCATAGTGACAGAGGGTTCCAGTACACCTCGAGGGCCTTCGGCCGAATGACGAAGGCGGCCGGTATCACCCAAAGCATGTCCCGTGTGGGAAAATGTATCGACAACGGGCCGATGGAGTCATTTTTTGGTGCACTCAAATGCGAGAGCTATCGCCTTCGGAAATACCGTACGTACGATGATCTCAGCAAAGTAGTGACCGAGTATATGCGTTTTTACAATCAAGATCGCTTCCAAGAACGACTAAACGGCCTCAGCCCATTAGAATTCAGGGCTGAAGCCGTCTAAACGATTTTTATTATTTCGACTGTCTACTTGACAGGGTGCAGTTCA
>NZ_JACSMB010000047.1:0-1448 GCF_018618455.1 Exiguobacterium sp. s142
CCTCACTCGGGGTTTTTCGTGTGCGTACGAATCGCTATAATGAACCTATTCATTCAGACGGGAGAAACAATCATGAGTAAAATCATCTTCAACATCCATCAAATCAATCGGCTTGAAGAAAATCCGAACGTCGCCTCCGTATCAGAACGCTCGATTCAATACACCGCCGAGTTTAAGGTCAAGGCCGTGCGTGAGAACATGGACGGCAAAGGACCCCAACAGATCTTCACAGAGGCGGGGTTCGACCTGACGGTGATCGGGAAAGAGAAGGCGAAGTCTTCGTTGAAGCGTTGGCGTCGGACGTACCGAACGGACGGAGAAGACGGTCTCCTGAACAACAAACGTGGGAAGACTCTGGGAGGCGGGCGTCCGAAAACAGACGAGTCGATGGAGCGACGGTTAGCGAAGGCAGAGGCGCGTATCAAATACCTGACGGCAGAAAATGAACTCTTAAAAAAGCTAGAGAAGTTAGAAGGGCAGGCGAAACGAACGAACTGACACCGGCAGAGAAATATCAGGTCATCAATACCATCATCCGAATCGCGCAGCTGAAGAACCTCGTCCGCCCACTGTGTGAGATCGCTGGCGTGAGTCGGAGTGGCTACTATGCCTGGTTGAACCGAGCCGAGGCAGAGTCCCTCCGGGAAGAGCGTGATTACCTAGACGCGACCCTACTCAAGCAGATTCACGACAGCCACGGTGGTAAAGTCGGTTATCGGGCACTGTACATGGAGGTGCGCGCGACCCTCGGGGTCAGGATCAACCATAAGCGTATCCTCCGACTGATGCGCAAGTATAACATCGTCACCAAAATCCGAAAGATGAGCCCTTATCGAAAACTAGCTAAAGCGACGCTCGAGCATCGCGTCGTGCCGAATCTGTTGAACCGCCAGTTCCGACAGAGCGAGCCCGGGAAGGTGTTCGTGACCGACATCACCTATCTCCCGATCGCCTCCGGCGAGAACGTCTATTTGTCTTGTGTGAAGGACGTCGCCACACGCGAGATCGTGGCACATAAGCTGTCCATGGGCCTTCACATGGACCTCGTCTTTCAGACGATGGAAAAGCTCGAAGAGCACCTCCAAGGGAACCTGCATCCTGAGGCGATGATTCATTCGGACCAAGGCTTCCACTACACACATCCAGACTACCAGAAACTCGTCGGTGACCTCGGACTGGTCCAGTCCATGTCACGTCGGGGAAACTGTCTCGACAACGCACCAATCGAATCGTTCTTCGGTCATTTGAAGGACTATGTCACCAACCGCTCGTGCAAATCGCTCGAGGAGGTCCGAGAAATGGTCGGCGACTACATAAGCTATTACAACTGCGAACGCGGTCAATGGAACCTAAAAAAGATGACCCCGGAACAATATCGGGGCCATCTGATCGCCGCATAGAACACGTGGGCTTTTTATTAAACTGTCCATTTTACGGGGCTCAGTTCA
>NZ_JACSMB010000048.1:0-1176 GCF_018618455.1 Exiguobacterium sp. s142
CCCGTTCCCATGCCGAACACGGAAGTTAAGCGCTTCAGCGCCGAAAGTAGTTGGGGGTCTCCCCCTGTGAGGATAGGACGTTGCCAGGCTTTTTATTTTTTTACAAAACTTATTGACTTTATCCTAATTGACATTTAAAATAGGTGAAGTCGATACAAATAGTTTTACAAACGGTCCCGTGGTGTAGCGGTTAACATGTCTGCCTGTCACGCAGAAGATCGCGGGTTCGAATCCCGTCGGGACCGCCATTTTTAATTTAAACTTAATAAGTTGGCTTTGTAGCTCAGTTGGTAGAGCAAAGGACTGAAAATCCTTGTGTCGGCGGTTCGATTCCGTCCAAAGCCACCATTTACACCTGCCGGTGTAGCTCAGTTGGTAGAGCATCTGACTTGTAATCAGAGGGTCGAGGGTTCAAATCCTTTCGCCGGCACCATTTTTTCATGGCGATTGTGGCGAAGTGGTTAACGCACCGGATTGTGATTCCGGCATTCGAGGGTTCAATTCCCTTCAGTCGCCCCATTTTAAATTAATGAGCCATTAGCTCAGTTGGTAGAGCATCTGACTTTTAATCAGAGGGTCGCAGGTTCGAGCCCTGCATGGCTCACCATTTCTCATTAATTAATAGTTATATTTGAATATTATATGCGGGTGTGGCGGAATTGGTAGACGCGCTAGACTTAGGATCTAGTGTCCTTGACGTGGGGGTTCGAGTCCCTTCACCCGCATCTCTAATCAAAACTCATATTGCGGAAGTAGTTCAGTGGTAGAATACGACCTTGCCAAGGTCGGGGTCGCGGGTTCGAATCCCGTCTTCCGCTCCATTAATACGCGGTCGTGGCGGAATCGGTAGACGCGCTAGGTTGAGGGCCTAGTGGTGGTTAACACCGTGGAGGTTCAAGTCCTCTCGACCGCATTTTATGCACCCTTAGCTCAGCTGGATAGAGCGTTAGACTACGAATCTAAAGGCCGGGAGTTCGAATCTCTCAGGGTGCACCATTTATAACGGGAAGTAGCTCAGCTTGGTAGAGCACTTGGTTTGGGACCAAGGGGTCGCAGGTTCGAATCCTGTCTTCCCGACCATTTATTTTTTGGTCTTTGAAAACTGAACGATGAGGCAAAAAAAGTTTTACAAGTTTTGATTGAAGCGCAAGCTTCGTCATTTTCAAGAGCTATATC
>NZ_JACSMB010000049.1:0-1159 GCF_018618455.1 Exiguobacterium sp. s142
GAGGCTGGGACATAACTCAGTAGATTTATAAGAAAGAGGCCACCGGGAGCGACTTGTTCGCTCCCGGTGGCCTCTTCTCATTTTTATGGGTTCGTTCACGCATTTCGGACTAAACAGATAGGGGCGACCTCTGATAAAGTTAAAGTGACCAAACCATAACTTTGGAGGTGCCCCTATGTACAAAAAGTATACCATGAACCAGTTGGTTTTGCCCCTAGATTTAGAAGTCCGTCTCCAGGAAAACGATATCGCCTTCGCCGTCCACGATCTCGTCGAACAGATTCCGGACGAGGCCTTCGAGCCGTTCTGGCGAACGACGGGCTGCCCCGCTTACCATCCGCGTATGATGATGAAGATCGTCCTCTGCGCCTACACACAGTCCGTATTTTCAGGTCGAAAGATCGAAGGCCTTCTAAAAGACAGCCTGCGGATGATGTGGCTCGCCCAGGGCCACGAGCCGAGTTATCGGACGATCAACCGTTTCCGCGTCCATCCGGCCGTGTCCCCGATCTTGAAGGCGGCGTTCGTCGCCTTCAGATGTCATCTCGTCGAGACCGGCGAGATCGACGAGGAGGCGATCTTCATCGACGGCACGAAGATCGAGGCGAACGCCAACCGCTATACGTTCGTCTGGCGGAAGGCCGTCGCGAGATACAGCGCCGCGCTCGTCGAGAAGTCGAACCAGCTGTACGACGAACTGATGGCCGACCAGGTCATCCCCGAGATCGAACGGGAGAGCCCGGACGCGCTCTCGGTCGAAGAACTCGAACAGATCGCAGCGCGGCTCGAAGAGAAGATCGAGTCCATCAACGAGGAAATCGCCACGGCGACCGACGTCGCCGAACGGAAACGATTGCGTATGAAACGGAAGATGCCCCGCCGCCTCCACAAACAGGCCGCCGATTTCGCCGCCCGGAAACGTCGATACGAGGAACACATGGCCACCTTCGGTACACGGAACAGTTACTCGAAGACCGACAGGGACGCGACGTTCATGCGGATGAAAGAGGATCACATGAAAAACGGCCAACTGAAGCCGGGGTACAACGTCCAAATCGCAACCGAAGGTCAGTACACGCTTGCCTATGACGTCTATCCGAACCCGACCGACATGAAGACGTTGATCCCGTTCCTCGATGAGATTGAAACGTTCCTCGAC
>NZ_JACSMB010000050.1:0-1056 GCF_018618455.1 Exiguobacterium sp. s142
GATGAATTATAAAATTAAGTGCAACACCTGAACGTGAACGCAAAAAAGCCCATAGCGATGGCCTCGTGTAGAATGAAGTTACGACACAAACATTCAGACGGAGGAATCGCTATGAGCTACACCCATCTTACCACAGCGGAACGCGTGAAAATAGAGACGTATCTGGGGCTCGGGATGTCCGTACGGTCCATCGCGAGACGGCTCGGGCGACAGCCCTCGACCGTCTCGCGGGAGATCAGACGGAACCCCGGCTATACGGCCGAACGCGCACAGGAGCGCTACGCCAAGGCGAAGGGAAACTGCGGCGCCAAGACGAAGCTCGACGACAGGATGCGCCGGACGATCATCGAGAAGCTGCGGGCGACCTGGTCCCCGGAACAGATCGCAGGGAGGCTCTTCAGCGGAAGGATCGCCTTCTCGACCATCTATCGCTGGATCTATTCGGGGCTGATCGACGTGCCGGCGACCGTGCTCCGCCAGAAGGGCAAGCGCCGGAAACCCGTGGAGACACGCGGGCGCATCAACGTCGGGCTGACCATCTCGGACCGCCCGCGCGAAGTGCGCACACGCGAGACGTTCGGGCACTGGGAGCTCGACACGGTCGTCTCCGGCCGCGGGAAGTCGAAGGCGTGCGTCGCGACGTTCATCGAGCGCAAGAGCCGGTTCTACCTCGCCCTGCCGATCGCGGACCGCAGCGCGGCCTCGATGGAGGAGGCGATCCACACGGTCCACGGAGCCTTCCCAGACGGCACGTTCAAGACGGCGACGACGGACCGGGGCAAGGAGTTCAGCTGTCACGAGCGCGTCCGGGCGACGCTCGGCGTGCCGATGTATTTCGCCGACCCGTACTCGTCGTGGCAGCGCGGCAGCAACGAGAACGCCAACGGCCTCCTGCGCGAGTTCTTCCCGAAAGGATCGGACTTCGCGACGGTCGGACAAGGGGAGATCGTGGACGCGCTCGCCAAGATCAACGGCCGCCCACGCAAATGCCTGGGCTGGAAGACCGCACACGAGGCCTTCACGGACGAAGTGTTGCGCTTAATTTGACAAACCGTC